>NZ_JBMLSD010000427.1:0-2505 GCF_049240685.1 Flectobacillus sp. | reverse complement strand
AGTGGATACTTGTACCACATATTCCTCGGCGGAGATACTCGGTTCCCAAACGATATTAGCATGTTTTTGAAAATAATATGTACTCGCCAATACAGGTGATTGTGGCTTATTGTTAGCCGAGAGGAGGTGCTCTTGCGCATATTGTTGTATGACCGAGCGACACATTTCATGAAAAGTAGCCAATCTTGGTCCGCAATAGCTCATGATTGTACCAGCGGTTGTATTGATAGCACCATCATAGCACGTGCCTTCCGAAGGCGTACAGTAATCGAGAGGACCTTCAGGCCATTCGCAACTTTGCGTATGTGGAACACCGTAAGTATGTGCCAGTTCGTGGGCAAAGGTACCCAAACCTGCACGCCCCCACGGAACAATGCATTCGGTACCACCCAAATAGGCTATTCCAGCAGCCCCGAGCAAGGCTTTGGAAGTCATAAAAACGGCCTTGTCGTATTGAGGAGCTAATTTCTTAAACTCATCATAATAATTCCATTGTGATTGGAAAAGACCCAAAAGATCATAGATATTTCTTTTGCCTCGGTAAGGGTCGGTGGCAGCATCTTTCCAGATATGAATAACCGTTGGTACAAGTCTGACATTTAGCTCTTTTTCGTACATCTTCGAAACTTGCGCAACAGTGTTGATGACCTCCCTTTTGACAAAGGCAGAGTCACGCTCAAACTTTTCGAAAGTTTCAGAGTCGATTTCAATTGCTAAGCGACAAATCCAAGTGCCAGTTTGGATTGTGCGTAATGCTTTGGAAGCTTTTATAAAGTTTTTGGCATTTCTTACTCTACTTAAAACCTCAGTAGACATTTGAGCGTCATTCACGCCACAAGTTGGAGCTTCTTGGGTTTGTTGGGCAAATAAGAAAGGCGCAAACAATAGCAAATAAACAATGAGCGGTAGTTTATTCATAATTGTATTACCTCGACGGATTAAGTTAATTCTGACTATGCCATTGCGTTATGGCATTCATAATTCTAGTATTGGCGGATGCTGGAATTTCCAGATTTCGTCAAACTAACTTAAAAAGATGTAGAATGGGAAAGCCAAGGCTTTTCTCCAAGCTAATCGAGGTTTTTGGGAAATGGATAAGTCTTTTATTGCAGAAAAAACGCTATCCAATTATGACCAGAACCTGTGCTTGGCGGGCAAAAGTTTTGGTTTCCTGTAATCTACCTTACCTGTACCTATCGTTTCTCTTGTGCGGGGAGATACCTAGTATTGGGGAAAGTTGATATCAAAAAAGCAAGAAAATAAAAGTTTGCGATTCTTCTATTTTTCAAAAATTATACCACATTTTCTGTGCCAAAAATCCATATTTAGGCGGTTATCAAAAGATATTTTTCAGAAACATAAATAAAAGTTTATAACCTTGCAAAATAATTGTGTATTCGACGGACACTCCAGAGGCAAAATGTTTATTCATTTCGCAAGAAAAGCTTTTGTTCTTTTAGCATACCCCACGAAGGTCTATCCAAATCAGTCTGAATAACAAAATAGGTTCTGATAATGTCTGTAGAGAGCCTTAGAAAACAAACATTTTAAGCGTGTCAAGTTTAAAAATATTAATTGAAATTAGCCCTCTTTTAAAGTGATTAAAGTAGGACTAGTAGGATATTTTTTGTGAATAGATGTTCTGGAAAGGATATGTGTGTCAGGTGTTGGTGTTACTTAATTTTAGTTATCTTTAATTTCATAGTTTGTTCTTGTTTTTGAGGCATATTTTTGGAAAAGTTCATAATAAATACCGATTACCAGAAAGTCACGTCCTGTCTCATCATTTATCTTGTAGTCAAATTGATGCAGATACCCAACTTGTAGAGTTGTTGTTTTGGATGATTTATAATTAAATGCCAATAACAGTCTGTTCCTTTCAAAATAAGGCTCATTGTCGGTAAAAAACAATTCATTACTTACACTGATTTGGTAGGGTTTGGATTCATTTTGTTCCTTTCCAAATGGGTAAGATGCGCCAATTCTATATCGAAAACGGTTGCGATAACCGTTGCTCGTCCATCGCAATTCTGTTCTATAACGTTGCTCTATTTTTAGATTACCGATTGATTGAAATAAAACAATTTGTGGCCAAAGTCTAAATTCATTATTGTTTTTAGGCAAAAGAAAATCACCACCTTCTTTGTAAGTTTGGTAACTACCAAGACCTAATGTAAGTTGTACATTCTTATGAACTTTGTAATTAATTCCGCCCTTGTATTCGTAATAATGAAAGTTATTATAAAACAGTAAAGAACGTAATTGGGCTTCACCAAAAGCACTCCATTTTTCTTCAAGATTATATTTTACATTTAGAATATTCCAACTACCAAGGTCAAAAGTCTGTGCTGTACCCTTTTTTATCCATAAACACGACATAATTGAGGTCAGAAATAAAATTCTCATCTATTTGAATTTTGTTTTTTATGAAACTAATGAAAATCAAGATTCCGTTATGGTTGTTTTCAACTGTGTGTTAATGATTGTAAAAGATGCTAAGTTTGC
>NZ_JBMLSD010000426.1:0-1196 GCF_049240685.1 Flectobacillus sp. | reverse complement strand
CTGAAATAGGGTTATGATTAATTGCAAAAATTAGATACAAGTACTCGGCTTTGGGAAAAAGATCTTTATAATTTCATAAAAATTACCATTTTTCCTTTAGCTTACGGCTTAATTAACATAGCCAAAATAACTGACAAGACCTTTTGAATCAATCTGTATTTAGAGCCCAATTTCATCTGGAGGTTTGTTTAGATATTGTTTGAAACTACGTTTAAAATCGTCATTTATATTTGATGTGTTTGCAATGGATTGTTATGGATTTCAAATATGAAACTGGAGGCTTATTCAATCCGAGACATTTCTAAGACTACCAACTGTAGATGCAATTTAACAAAAAGATGATCCTTAATAATTCTGACAAAAGGCAGTTTATTCTGAAATAATTATTTGGACTTCATCGCTTTAATCAATCGGTCGGTACGTTTGTCGGCACGAGCGTTTTGTAGTGAAATCACTGCCCAGATAGCAGCAGGAATCCAGCCAATGAGCGTTACTTGCAAAATCAAACAAAAAATAGCCGTTAATACTTTTCCTCTAAATAGGAAAGATAAAAATGGGAAGAAAATCGCTAACAGGGTCATCATAATAGGTCGTTTTTGTGAAAAATACTTCTATAATTATAAAACGAAATAGAACGATTCTCAGGCAATAACCAAGATTTTTGTGATATAAGAACTTTTATTGATATAAACACCGAGCTTAGTGTGGTGAGTTGAGAAAATCTATAATACTATCTTTGTGATGAATTTATTTAATCAAAAAAGACTGAACTCATAGTCACCATAACCTAAGAGTATGGCTATATCAACTAATATCTGTCAATTTAGTAATAGTATTTCCTTTAAACTCAAATACGGATTTTCCTGATAATTCTAGTAATTGTCCTTTTTGTAATCCATTAGGAAAATCCATACCAAGGGTTGCTACATATTGTATATCAACCTCTGTAGTATGCTCGAAGTGGGTAATAGTACTAATGGTTTGTGTTCTTTCAGAGAAATAGGCTTTTGCTGTTTCAGCTTGTTGTCTAAATTCGCTCAAGCCATTTAGCACTAGATTTGTTTCACCGTTTTGGATGTTTTCAAATACAATATTGATATCAAAATCTTTCACCATTTGGTCTATATCAAATTGATTATATCCATCGATATAGTTTTGTATAATTGCTTCTCGATTTGTCATGACGGATGGTGTTG
>NZ_JBMLSD010000425.1:92892-124148 GCF_049240685.1 Flectobacillus sp. | reverse complement strand
GGTTTGAATATTTTCGAGTAATGTCATAGTGCTCAAAATGAGCATTATGGTTTGAGTATTTTCGAGTAGTGTCATAGTGCTCAAAATGAGCATTATGGTTTGAATATTTTCGAGTAATGTCATAGTGCTCAAAATGAGCATTATGCTTTGAGTATTTTCGAGTAGTGTCATAGTGCTCAAAATGAGCATTATGGTTTGAGTATTTTCGAGTAGTGTCATAATGCTCAAAATGAGCATTATGGTTAGAATATTTTCGACTAATGTCATATTGCTCAAAATGAGCATTATGGTTAGAATATTTTCGAGTAATGTCATATTGCTCAAAATGAGCATTATGATTTGAATATTTTTAAGCAATCTCATATTGCTCAAAATGAGCATTATGGTTTGAGTATTTTCGAGCAACCTCATAATGCTCAAAATGAGCATTATGGTTTTTATATTTTCAAGTAATGTCATATTGCTCAAAATGAGCATTATGGTCAACGATAGGTGGGTTTTGTGATAAAGCTGTTGTTGTTGAGAATGATGAAATATAATTTTGAATAAAGAGGGTATTCTGAAATAAATAAAAAGTAAAAAGAATATTAAGTAGAATATAATTTCTTTAAGAGATTTTATGAATTTTCATTTGGAGGGTTAAAATTTATGGATTTTTTTACTTTTTTTACATAAATCCATGAATAAACCTTCAAAATAATCTCGTATGTCAATAAAAGTTGCGATTTCTCATAAAACTAAGTATAAGTTTGATCGTAGCGTCAGCTTGTCTCCACACATTTTTAGATTACGACCTGCACCTCACTCGAGGACGGCGATAGAAGGCTATTCCCTCAAAATTTTGCCACAGAATCATTTTATCAATTGGCAACAAGATCCTTTTGGTAATTATCAAGCAAGGGTTGTTTTTCCGGAAAAAACAAATGAGTTAAGTGTAGAGGTAGAGGTTATCGCAAAAATGGAGGTTATTAATCCATTCGATTTTTTTGTGGAAGAGTATGCCGAAAAATTTCCTTTCAAGTATGATGAAATATTGGCAAAAGAATTAGTGCCTTATCTTGAAGCGCGTGAATCGGGTCCTTTATTGACAGAATTTTTGAAAAATGTAATAATAGAAGATGAAATAAACACTGTGGACTTTTTGGTATTTGCTAATCAGAAAGTGTATACTCATCTTGATTACAATATCAGAATGGAGCCCGGAGTACAGACATGTGAGGACACGCTAAACATAAGAAGTGGCAGTTGCCGTGATTCAGCGTGGTTACTTGTTCAGATATTGAGGCACAAAGGAATAGCTGCGAGATTTGTTTCGGGCTATTTGGTACAATTAACGCCAGATATCAAATCTTTGGATGGTCCTTCAGGGCCAGAAGAAGACTTTACTGACTTGCACGCCTGGGTAGAAGCCTACATTCCAGGAGCGGGTTGGATTGGTCTGGATCCTACGTCTGGCTTGTTTGCAGGAGAGGGACATATTCCATTGAGTTGTACGCCAGATTATGCTAGTGCTGCGCCAGTAACAGGGGCTACAGATGTCTGTGAGGTGTCGTTTGAATTTGAAAATAGGGTTTTTCGTATTCATGAAGACCCTCGAGTTACTAAACCCTATTCTGAAGAGCAGTGGAATAAAATTATGGAAGTTGGCAACTTGGTAGAAAAAGATTTGCAGGAGGGTGATGTGCGTATGACCATGGGAGGTGAGCCTACTTTTGTTTCAATAGATGATTTTGAATCGCCCGAATGGAATTCTGCAGCAGATGGGCCTTTAAAACGCCAATTGGCTTATAACCTGGCACTTCGACTGAAAAACCGTTTTGCGCATGGAGGATTATTACATTTTGGTCAAGGAAAGTGGTATCCTGGAGAGTTATTTCCACGCTGGCAATATGCCTTGTATTGGAGGAAAGACGGGAATACTATTTGGAAAAATGACAATCTGATTGCTAAAGAATCTCAAACAAATTATAGTTTTCATGACGCTGAATTATTTTCAAAGGAACTGACAAAGTTCTTAGGAATTCGGGTGAGTAACTTGTGTCCTACCTATGAAGACCCTGTATATTGGGCTTTGGAGGAAGGTAAATTACCAGTGAATGTAGATCCGCTCTCTGTAAATCTTAAGGATTCGGTAGAGCGAAGAACTTTGGCTAAAGTATTAGACAAAGGTTTGAATAATCCGGTTGGGTTTGCGTTACCTATTCGCTGGAATTGGAACACCAGTACATGGACTAGTTGTGTATGGGAATTTCGACGAGGTAATTGTTTTCTCATTCCTGGGAATTCACCCGTTGGACTTCGATTGCCTTTAAATTCTTTACCTGCTATCTCTAAATTTCAACGAGAGGAACCATTGGAGCGTAGCCCATTTGAAGATTTACCTCCTTTGGGCGATTTTAGTCAAAACCCTTTATCTCGTTATGGTACCGAAGCTCCTAATTATATCGCTCCAGACAAAAAGCTTACGAGGGTTTCGGAAGATGAAAAAACGAGGTCAAAAGAACAAGATGAAAAGCCATTGTTGTTTGAGGTAAACACTATTCAAACTGCACTGGTTGTTGAAGAACGAGATGGCGTTATTTATGTGTTTCTTCCTCCTACAGAGTATTTGGAGCATTACCTCGATTTGATAGCTTCGGTAGAGGCTACCGCCGAAAAACTTCAAATACCTGTGCGTATCGAAGGATATACACCGCCATCAGACTATCGTTTGGAGAAATTGGTTGTATCACCCGACCCTGGAGTGATTGAGGTGAATATTCATCCGTCTAAAAATTGGCAAGAGCTCGTTGATAATACAAGTGCTTTGTATGAAGAGGCCTTTTTGTCGAGACTTGGTACTGAAAAATTTATGGTTGATGGTCGCCATACAGGAACTGGTGGCGGAAATCATGTGACCATTGGTGGAGCCACACCAGCCGAAAGCCCTATTTTACGTCGCCCTGATTTATTAAGAAGCTTGGTGACGTATTGGCAGCATCATCCTGTGTTGAGTTATTTATTTGCTGGCTCATTTGTTGGTCCAACGAGTCAAGCGCCACGTGTGGATGAAGGAAGAGATGAAAAGTTGTATGAATTAGAAATCGCGTTTGACCAAATACCTGAAGACGGCAATGTGCCATATTGGATGGTAGATAGAATATTTAGAAACCTGCTAGTTGATATTACCGGAAATACGCATCGTACCGAGTTTTGTATAGATAAACTTTATTCTCCAGATTCATCCACTGGGAGATTGGGAATTCTAGAATTTAGGGCTTTTGATATGCCCCCTCACAAGCACATGAATTTGGTGCAAAATCTCTTGGTGAGAGCTCTTATTGCTAAGTTTTGGAAAGAACCTTATAAAAAGAAATTAATCCGTTGGGGAACTGAATTGCACGATAGATTTTTACTACCACATTTTGCCTATTTGGATATGATAGATGTGGTTAATGACTTGAAAGAAGCAGGTTACGAATTTGATATTTCATGGTTTGATCCGTTCTTTGAGTTTAGATTTCCTCATCATGGAGGTGTTACAATCGATAATTTACAGTTAGAATTACGATTGGGAATTGAACCTTGGCATGTGCTTGGAGAAGAGCTCTCAAATTCGGGCACTGCTAGATTTGTGGATTCTTCTGTCGAAAGATTGCAAGCAAAGGTTTCTGGTTTTGTTCAAGATCGTCATATTTTGGTATGTAATGGTTGTAGAGTTCCTTTGCGTCCAACTGGTACCAAAGGGGAGTATGTGGCAGGTATTCGTTACAAAGCTTGGAATCCTCCTTCTGCTTTGCATCCAACTATTGGGGTGGATGCTCCTTTGGTCTTTGATATTGTAGATACTTGGAATAATCGTATTATTGGTGGATGTACTTATTTTGTATCACATCCTGGTGGGCGTAGCTTCGATACTTACCCTATTAATAGCTACGAAGCAGAATCAAGAAGAATTAGTCGATTCTGGGAGTTTGGGCATACTCCATCTACCCTCAATACGATTCCTGCGCCTGTAAGGTTCAATACAGCACCTTCTAGGTTTGTGGCTGAGAATAAGAAGGATGTTAGAATGGATACGCCTGTGGAGTTGGTGAATGCCGAATATCCAACTACCCTAGACTTAAGAAGATTTTGGCGTTCGAGATAACTGAAAAGGATAGGTTATCGGATTGTTGATGCGTTCTGATAATCTATCCTTGTATTTTTGGGGTAAATATGTACATTTATGTTTCAGTAGGCATTAGACAAAAGGCCTTTATAATTTCATAAAAAGCTCCTTTTATTCTTTAGCTTACAGGTTAAAACCTATTGTCTGAAACTCAAACTTAATTTTGTGTATTCACCTAACACTCTTTGCCTTGTGCCTAAAACAAAAACTTAAATCTTATTCTGCACGATTACTTAACTACTTATGACAATTTAGGTATTAAATGACATAAATGCCTTTGTGCAGTCGAATGTTTGATGTCTGCTTATGAAAATATGATTACAGAAGTGAAAGATAATTTGCTAAAAGCATACCTCAAGGAGATTGAGTCTTATGATGAAATATTGGATACCAATCAGCAAGTAAAGCCATATTGGAAAAAAATGTTTGATACCCTCGAGAAATTGGGTATGGATCAGCTGGTATCTCGGAGTCAAGAACTGACTAACAAACTGAAAGAGAATGGGGTTACCTACAATGTGTATGGAAACGCTGAGGTAAATTCACGGCCTTGGCAACTCGACCCGATTCCTTTTCTACTGGAACAGTCGGAGTGGAATCTGATTTCGGAGGGACTTAAGCAACGAGCTGTGGTATTGGATTTGATGTTGAAAGATATTTATGGGCCACAACATCTGGTAAAAGAGGGGATTTTGCCTCCTGAGTTGATTTATGACAATAGTGGATTCTTTAGACCATGTATTGATGTAAAGCTTGCTTCTGAGAAACAACTGATTTTATATGCGGTAGATATTGCTAGAGGGCCAGATGGAAGAATGTGGGTTGTAGATAATCGTACTCAAGCGCCTTCGGGTTCAGGATACGCTCTTGAGAATCGAACGGTAATGAGTGCTATTTTACCTGAATTAACTTCTGGGATGACGGTTAATAGACTGTCTCCTTTTTTCAAAACTTTTCATAAAGAGGTTTCTGCATTGGCAGGAAAAAGTAAAGAGTATCCTACGATTGTTTATCTAACTCCGGGTTCGGGGAATGAAACTTATTTCGAGCATGCATACTTAGCTTCGTATTTGGGGTATACTTTGGTTCAGGGCGATGATCTTGTGGTGAGAGATGGCTACGTATGGCTGAAGTCTATTGAGGGCTTAGAAAAGGTAGACGTGATTGTTCGTCGTATAGATGATGAATGGTGTGATCCTCTCGAGTTGCGCGAGGATTCACGACTTGGTATTCCGGGGTTATTGCAGGCCATGAGATTGGGTAATGTTACTGTGGTCAATTCTCCGGGTGCTAGTGTTCTCGAAAATAGCGCTTTACTTGCATTTATGAGTGCTGCTTGTCGGTATTTTCTCGATGAAGAGCTCAAGCTTCCGTCTATTGCCACATGGTGGTGTGGTCATTCAAAGGAGTTGAACTATGTTTTAGATAATATTCCGACATTAATCATTAAGAAAGCAAACCGAAAGCAAATTTTTCGGTCAGTTTATGGTAGATTTTTATCAGAAGAGCAAAGAGTTGAGTTAATAGAACAAATACTGGCTGCTCCTCATGAATATGTTGCACAGGAGGAGATTGGGCTATCTACTACTCCTGCTTTGGTACAGGGGAAATTGGTGCCTCGTTTGGCAGCGATTAGGGCGTATTTGGTTGCTGATGGAAATGACTATAAAGTCATGCAGGGAGGGCTAACTAGAAGTTCGGCCGTTCATGGTCGATTTGAGGTGTCTCATCAGCATGGGGGTTGCTCCAAAGATACTTGGATTGTGTCGGATGATGATTCGCTCCACAAAGAGATTGGTATGGAGCTCCCAAAAGACCCCGTGCATCATCATACTTCTTTGCCCAGCCGAAGTGGTGAGAATCTTTTTTGGGTTGGAAGGTATGCCGAAAGGACGATGTCGACTACCAAATATTTGAAGTTGTTAATCAATGCTTTACATGAAAGTGTAAAATTTGGAAATGCTTCAAAGTCTGAACATATTGAAGTCTTGTTAAAGGGTTTAACGCATTTGACTTTAACCTATCCTGGATTTCTGGATGAGCAACGGCCCGAGTTGCTGACAAATCCTTACGGAGAGATTCATAAGATTGTACACGATGTACAACTGCTTGGTTCTGTGGCCTCAAGTATAGAGGCTTTTTTGAGAGGTGTAATTTCTGTGAGTGATAAATGGAATCATGATACTTGGCGAGCCATTTATGCCATCGAAAATACCTTTAAAAAAATCAAAAGACCCGATGAGGTGTACTCTAATAGTCATAGTATGCAAAAGGTCTTAGATAAACTTCATGCTAGATTATTTACTTTTTATGGTATAGTTTCGGATACAATGCCCCGTGATAGCGGTTATTGTTTGTTTGAATCAGGAAAGTTGATAGAAAGAGTCTTACTCAAAATTAGTACTATTCGGGCCTGTTTTAGTTTTAAAAATGAGCCACATATCGAGCATGAATTGATTGAGGCAGTACTAATAAATCATCATCTTTTAAATCATTACAGGCAGCTTTACAAAACACATATTAGTTTGGAGGCCATGCTAGATATGATTTTTTTAGAATCTAAATTACCTTATTCTATTGCTTTTCAGCTAGACGAACTGGGTAGATTTTTGGCTGAATTACCTAAACCTTTACATTCAGAAAGACTGAATATTGCGCAAAGGGCTGTTCTTCAAGCATCCACTAAAATCAAGCTTGCTGATATCACTCACTTGATTGTTTTTGACGAGGAAACTTTGTATCGTGAAACATTAGATGGTCTCTTAGCAGAGGTGTTTGAGCTTATTCTGTCAGTAAATAATTCATTGACTAATTTGTATTTTACACATACCGAAATCCAACACTCCTTTTTGAGTAACACCGAAAATTCGAGTCAGAATGAAATATAATTTAACTCATAAGACCTCCTACAAATACTTCGAAATTGTAAATAATTACCATAGCTTGGTGTGCCTAAAGCCAAAAGATATTGTGGGACAGGTTTGTAGTGATTTTAGACTTGATATTACGCCTAAACCTAAGGAGATTATTGAGAGAAAAGACTATTTTGGTAATACTGTTCACTATTTTTCAGTTCATGTTCCGCATCAGGAACTCACAGTTTTGGCTAAGAGTACGGTACTGAGTTTACCAAAATCATATCAATTATTTCCTACAATTACGGTGGAAGAGTGCAGAAATCAGTTGAGTGATGATAGATCTTTAAAAATTGAATTTTTGCAATATACTACCTCTAGTCCATTTGTGTATTGGGATGATGAAATTAGAGCATTCGCACTAAGCTGTTTATCGGACAAAATGGTACTTTACGAAGGTGTACAGCAACTATGTCATAAGATTTTTTCGGAGTTTAAGTTTGTCTCTAATGTGACTTCAATCTATACGCCAATCAAGACCGTATTGAAGGAGAGGCGTGGAGTCTGTCAAGATTTTTCGCATTTGGCCATAGCATGCCTACGTAGTGTGGGCTTGGCCGCTCGATATGTAAGTGGGTACATCGAGACCTTGCCACCGCCGGGAAAAGAAAAACTCCAGGGGTCTGATGCATCCCATGCTTGGATATCTGTGTATATTCCAGGGAGTGGTTGGTGTGATTTTGATCCTACCAACAATATGATTCCGCAAGAGAGACATATTATTACGGCTTATGGGAGAGATTATAGTGATGTGGCTCCATTAAAGGGCGTAATTTTTAGTTCGGGTGGGCACCAACTGTCTGTGTCGGTTGATGTAACTCCTATCTAAGGGAACCTTAAACTGAATTTGTTTTTGTAATTATCGAGTAAATTAGCTTATCTAGCGGATAATTTGCCTATTTTATATAAAATTTTCACCAATTAATGGTAATAATCTATTTCTTTGTATCAAATTAATTCAATAATAACCTTATTAATTTTTTTGATATGAGATTCAAATATATACCATTATTGATGGGTCTTTGTAGTGTTTCAACACTACAGGCTCAGAAGTTTACGATTCAGTCGAAAGGAGATTTTTCACTTATCCAGAATAAAGGGGGGATTAGGTTAGGATACGCACCTAGTTCTGGAGTGAAGATTCTAAAAATAAATGGATGGGCTTTTAAAGACTTGAATAAAAATGGTAAGTTAGATCAATATGAAGATTGGCGTTTACCTGTGGAGATGCGTGCCAAAGACTTGGCAAAGAAAATGTCGATTGAACAGATTGCAGGCCTAATGTTGTACTCAGGACATCAATCGTTGCCAGCTCGACCGGTTGGCTATTTTTCTGGAACTTATAACGGCAAGCCGTACAAAGAAGGCGAAACAGATGCGTCGGACATGACCGACCAGCAGAAACTTTTTTTGGAAAAGGATAATTTGCGTCACGTGTTGTTAACTTCGGTCAAAAGCCCTGAAGTGGCAGCCAAGTGGAATAATAAAATGCAAGCATTTGTTGAGAGTACTGCTCTAGGTATCCCAGCAAATAATAGTTCAGATCCTCGTCATGGTACATTGGCAAGTGCCGAATACAATGCTGCGGCGGGAGGTACTATTTCGATGTGGCCAGGTTCATTGGGCTTAGCTGCTACTTTTAATCCCGCTATTATGCACCGTTTTGGTGAGGTTGCTGCTGCCGAGTATCGAGCGCTAGGTATCGCAACTGCATTGTCTCCACAGGTAGATATCGCTACCGAGCCACGCTGGAGTCGTGTGAGTGGAACTTTTGGTGAGAACCCAAGCTTGAATGCCTCTATGGCGCAAGCTTATGCCGATGGTTTTCAGACTTCTTATGGTAATAGGGAGATTAAGGATGGATGGGGTTTTGGAAGTGTGAATGCGATGGTAAAACATTGGCCAGGTGGCGGCTCTGGCGAGGCTGGTCGTGATGCCCATTATGCTATTGGAAAATTCGCTGTGTACCCTGGTAAAAATTATGCGCAACATTTTATTCCTTTTACCGAAGGGGCTTTCAAACTAAAAGGTAAAACAAAAATGGCATCGGCAGTGATGCCGTACTACACAATTTCGTGGGGTTTTGATACCAAAAATCACGAAAATGTTGGGAATAGCTATAATAAGTATATTATCAATGATTTGCTTCGTGAGAAATATCATTATGATGGGGTTGTTTGTACCGATTGGGGAATTACTCATCCTCACACTGTCATGGATAATTTTGTTGATGGAAAACCGTGGGGGCTCGAAAAGTTGTCTGAGGCTCAGCTTCATTATAAGGCTTTGATGGCTGGTGTCGACCAATTTGGTGGAAATAACGATTCTAAGCCGATTATCGAGGCTTATGCGATGGGCGTAAAAGAACATGGAGAAGCTTGGATGCGTGCTAGAATGGAAAAATCGGCGGTGCGTTTGCTAAAAAATATTTTTAGAGTTGGATTGTTCGAAAACCCCTATTTGGATGTTGAAGAAACGGTAAAAACCGTTGGTAATCCTACATTTATGCGCGAAGGGTTTGAGGCTCAAACTAGCTCAATCGTAATGCTAAAAAACAAAGGAAAGGTGCTTCCTTTAAGTTTGGGTAAAACGGTGTATATTCCAAAGCGTTTTGTGGCTAAGTCTCGAAACTTCCTTGGTATGGAGATGCCTGAATCGTTGGATTATCCTGTCAATCTTTCAATTGTTAAAAAATACTTTACCGTAACCGACAACCCTGATGAGGCAGATTGTGCTTTGGTTTTTGTAAATAACCCGTCTTCGGGTATTGGGTATGATAAAGAGGATTTGGCTAAAGGAGGTAATGGGTATTTGCCGATTAGCTTGCAGTATAAAGAGTATACTGCCTCGGAGGCTAGAGAAACCAGTATTGCTGGGGGGGATCCATTGGAATCATCTACCAATCGTTCGTACAAAGGTAAAAGCATAAAAGCATCTAATTCTTCAGATTTGGATATGATTTTGGAAACGAAGGCCAAAATGAAAGGGAAACCCGTAATAGTATCAGTTTCTATGGATAATCCTATGGTTTTTCATGAATTTGAAAAGGAAGTAGATGGTATCTTAGTGAATTTTAAAGTACAAGACCAAGCAATATTTGAAATTATTTCGGGTAAAAAAGAACCTTCCGCATTGTTGCCTGTTCAAATGCCTGCCAATATGAGTACGGTTGAAAAACAGGCTGAGGATGTACCTCAAGATATGGAATGTCACAGAGATTCGGAAGGACATATTTATGATTTTGGTTTTGGCTTAAATTGGAAAGGCGTAATCAATGACAGTCGTGTCAAATTGTATAAGAAATAGTGTGTATTATTTGTTTACGATTTGGGACAATTCATACTACGTGGAGTAATGTTTGATTGAGTGAACAAGTGATTATTGGGTTAAATCCAATTTAATCTCTTGTTCACTCAATCAAAATCACCCTTTTTTTTTCTTTATTATTCTTTTACATCGCCAGTTAAGATAATTGACCATAAACCAAAAGTTTTTGAAGGCAGGATTACTTGTTTGTTTATGATGGTACCGAAAATAAATTTGCTGAATTATCACCAGTAATCTAAACAGCCCATATACTTCATAGAAGGTAAAATCTATATTTTTAAGACGCATTCGTTCACAATAGTATTGAATGACCTCCTTGCGAGTTAGCATCCCCTTTAGATGCGTAGGTTGTCTTCTAAACATTTTGAAAACAAAATCATCATCTGCCTGAATCCAATAGGCTAAACTATTGCCCAAATCCATCAGCCCATCGCCAACCGTTGCCATTTCCCAATCCAGAATACCAATCACTTCCAAGTGCTCGTTGGCCGAAAGCACGACATTATCAAAACGAAAATCATTGTGTATAAAGCAAGTGTATTCTTCGGATGGGATGTTGGTCTGTAGCCAATGAATCACATATTGGCATGAGGGTACATTCCATGTTTTGGCTTTCCGATAGCGCTCTACCCAACCCATGATTTGTCGATTAGCATAGCCTTTCCCTTTACCAAATGACTGTAATTCAGTATTTTCTATATTGATTTTGTGTAAGTCTACCAATTTGTCTATTACTCTTAGACATAAATCTCGTACCTTTTCTGGACTTAATTCTAATCCTCTTGGAAGATTAGCTCTTGGAATAATTCCTGAAATTTTTTCCATGATATAGAACTCACGACCAATTACCGCAGTATCGCTACAGTAAAGTTCTACTTTGGGAACGTATGGATAATAAGGTGCCAACACCGAAATGATTTTAGACTCTCTGGACATATCATGAGCTCCTTTGGCTTTGGTACCCTTCGGCGGACATCTCAGAATATATGCTTTTTCATTGAATGTAATCTGATAGGTTAAGTTAGACGCACCACCGCTAAATTGCTCTAAGGAGATAGAGTGAATAACAATAGAGAATTCTTTTTCTAAATAGCTTTTCAATAGATCCAAATCTAACTGGTCTTCAGTACGAACATCTTTAGGTTTATCAATCAATAAGTTTTCCATCTACAGCCCTTTTATGATTCTCGGTATTTCTTGATTTCTATTTTTGCCACTACATTTCGATGAACTTCATCAGGACCATCAGCTAGTCTTAGTGTTCGTGCGTAGGCATAGAGTCCTGCGAGTGGGGTATCGTTGCTAAGTCCTTTACCACCAAATAATTGCATTGCTTGGTCTATTATTTTGCAGGCAACTGCTGGTGCCACTACTTTGATTTGTGATACTTCGCTCAAGGCACCTCTTATTCCAAGGGTATCTAGTAGATAGGCGGTTTTCATGACCAAAAGCCTTGCCATATCGATTTCCATTCTTGCATTGGCAATAAGATCCATATTTCCTCCTAGTTCTAGGAGGTTCTTCCCAAATGCTGTTCGAGATTTTCCTCTATCTATCATTAATTGAAGTGCTCGTTCACTTGCGCCAATCATTCGCATACAATGGTGTATGCGTCCTGGGCCGAGGCGCCCTTGCGCAATTTCAAAGCCCTTTCCTAGCCCGCCTATAAGATTTGATTTTGGTACTTTTACATTCTCGAAACTTACTTCCCCATGACCATACGGGGTATCATAAGTACCAAATACGGGCAACATTCTTTTGATATTTACTCCTTCGGTATCTAATGGGACTAATACCATTGAATGCTGGGCATGTTTGGCAGCCTCGGGGTTCGATAATCCCATAAAAATGGCTATTTTACAATTGGGATGCCCAATACCTGTACTCCACCATTTGGTTCCATTAATAAGCAGGTGGTCGCCTTTGTCGTTGATGGTAGCACGCATATTGGTAGCATCGCTAGAGGCAACGTCTGGTTCGGTCATGCAAAATACCGAACGAATAGAACCCTCGAGCAATGGTTTCAGCCATGTTTCTTTTTGCTGCTCGGTACCATATTTCCATAATACTTCCATGTTGCCCGTATCGGGGGCATTACAGTTGAATACTTCTGGTGCTATCAACGAATATCCCATTGCTTCTGCCAACGGTGCATATTCGGTATTGCTTAATCCGCTCACTTCAGGAAGAAATAAGTTCCATAACCCTTCTTTTTTGGCCAGTGTTTTTAAATCTTCAATAGCTGAATCTAGCTGCCATTCTTTCCAGTTTGGGTTGGGAGATAGGGGAGAGGTATGCAAAAGTGTCTCGATGGGTAAAATGTGTTTTTGGATGAATTGCTCGACTCTTCTGGTTAGGTCGAGTGTTTTGGGCGAGTGACTAAAGTTCATTGATTATACAGTTCAAAGTGAATTATGCTTAGAAATTTACAAAGAAAAGTTTAAATTTTTCTTGAAATAAGAATAATTTACTTGAGTATTGAACAAAAAAAACTGACACCATAAATATTATAGTGCCAGTAACTACACCCAATTTTCTATAAAAACTATGATAATATGATTTAGCTTAAAAAGCTTTGAAAATCTGGAGAATAACCTGTGTAACAGGAAAATAGTATTTTTTTGTAAAAGTAATATATTACCGCAAATTTGACAACTAAATTAGGATAGTATTCAATTTATTCCAACGTATAAACCTATTTTTTTTATGCAATCGTTATCGGCAACGTTTCCATTTGGATTATAGAAGGATAAAATAGCATCAATTTTCTGAAAACTATAATCATTTACCAATAAAAAGACCTTTCAAGTTTATTTTTACTCTTTTAAAACCTCCAAAATCTTACCAAATTAGCTATTTATTGAACTTTTTCGCAAAATTATTTTTGAGTTTAACCTTGTAGTAACTTTCAGTTGAAAGTGCAGTTTCAGACCTTGTTGTGTAGATTAGCGAAAATTTTGTATCTTACTTACAGTTTTGTAAGATTTACCCTTTGGTGATTTTGATTAGTCTGATGAGATATTCACTTTTTAATGAACAACCTACATGGTATTTAGACATTTTTGCAGAATCAATAATGGAAAAAGGTCGTTTGCGTTTGCGTCCACTCGAGGGGCAGCCTGCCGATAGTGCCTTGCGAATTGAATGTAGTCGCAAGTTAAGACAAAAGTATGGGGTAGGAACTGTTTTTAAGTTAGATGTACGATTGGTTCGACCTCACAACAAAAAACCGTACTTAGTTTGTCGAAATAGAAAGGATTTGAATCGAGCATTAGAATATTTTGAACGTAATAAGAGTATTCAAATACAGCATTTAACAGGGGTACAACTATCTCTTTTTTAATAGGTTATAAAAAAAAGTTAAGGCGTTGAAGGCTCTGAGAATCGTTTAGATTTTCATCGCAACTAAAACGCCTTAGAATAAACCATCTATGAGGCTTTCAAAATACTAGAAACAGGTACCTTCCGACGCTCAATTAATCTTTTTACGGTGGTTGGGTGAAACAATTTTCCCTTCGAAGTTCTAAATCCTTTCGAGTTTAACTCATCTGCAATTTGTTGAAGGGTGTACAATCCTCTATCGAACCTTTCAATTAAGGCCGAAGCCAAACGATTGTTTAAATTTTTAAGTGCTTTTTGTTTTGTTGATGCGGCTCCCACGGCTCTTGATTCATTTGTAAAATTTTCAGGTTTACCTAATTTCACGCCCCGATTCTTCTTTGCCTGCAAGGCTGCTTTGGTTCGGATGCTAATCAGTTCACGTTCACGCTGCGCCAAACCTGCAAATACTGCCAACGTGAAGGTATCCAAAACTCCATTTTGGGTTGGTATGTCACAACTTACAAATTTCCCTTGAACTTTTTCTAAAATATCAAAAGTATCTTTTACATCACGACTTAATCTATCAAGTTTAGCTACAATTAAGAATGCATCTTTGTTGTTTAGGCATTCTGCGATGGCTGATTGAAGCATCGGTCTATTATCGATGTCTTTTCCAGATTCGGCTTCTATGTACTCTTGAATCACTTCAACATGATCGATAGCAGCAAAATGATAGATGATTGCTCGTTGTGCTTCTAAGCCTAGTCCAGAGCGTTCTTGTCCTTTTGTTGAGACTCTCAGATAGGCAATATACTTTTTCATATCTGTGTTTAGAAAATTTTACAAGGCTACAATGCTCGTTATAGTCTTGTAAAAATAATAGAAAAATCTATCAATCCAAATGGCAACTGTATTTAAAGACAAAAAGTCTGACCAACTCGTGTGCTGATCAGACTTTTCTTCTAAATTCTGTGGTTGTAGGTTTTACACAATTTCTAATGTCACAGGCATATTACCTCTGGTAGCATTTGAGTAAGGACATACCTCATGTGCTTTTTCGACTAATGCTTGTGCGACTTCTTTTTCTACGCCAGGGATGTGTACTTTTAATGTGGTGGCTAATCCAAATCCTCCTGCATCGTTTTTACCGATAGATACTTCAGCTGTTACAGTAGTTGGACCAGTAGTAATTTTTTGCATTCTGATTACAAGGTTCAAAGCACTGTCAAAACATGCTGAATAGCCTGCTGCAAAAAGTTGTTCGGGATTGGTAAATGCACCTCCTGTCCCTCCTAATTCTTTGGGCATTCTTACTTCCAAATCCAATACTCCGTCTGAAGATTTTACCTGTCCGTTGCGACCTCCCGTCGCTGTTGCAGACGCCTGATATAATGCTTGCATGATTGTATAATTTTGTTGCTCAATTAGCGTACTAATTCGAGCAATGGTTGATTTTTATGTTTATATTAAAATTGCATTTTTCTACTATTTTACAGAGGAAGTAGCATCCATTAGTTTATCTAATTGAGCTTTCAAACTAGTGAACTCTTCCATTGATAGTGCCAAACATGAAGCCAATTTGAAGGGGATATCTTTTGCTTCATTTTCTAGTTCAATACCCTTATTAGTTAGGCTTACAAATACGACTCTTTCATCTGCTTTGTCACGTTGTCTGCTTACTAATTCATCTTGTTCCATACGTTTTAGTAAAGGGGTTAGGGTACCGCTATCTAGTAATAGCCTTTTGCCCAAATCTTTAACGGATGAAATTTTATGTTCCCATAAAACTAGCAACACAAGATATTGAGGATAGGTCAAGTTGAGTGGTTCGAGCAATGGCCTGTACAAGGCTGTTATTTGCCTCGATATAGCATAAAACGGAAAGCAAAGCTGATTTTCTAACTTGAGCTGATTCATATATTTTTATTTTTTGTGTAAAATTAAATTGTTTACAATTTAATTGCAAGTAATTTTAATAAAATTTTCAAAAAATGCTAAAACAACGCTCTGAAGCCCTATTTTTGTTTTTTCAAGAAATCGATAATTGTGGTAAATATGAAATTTTTAGCAAAATATGGAGTAGATGGATTCATTCTGTCTTTGATTGGAGCTATTATCCTCGCTTATTTGTATCCCGAATTAGGAGCTGTAACGCTTGATAGAGCATTGGGTTTTGCTACTACTTATGGGGTAAGTATAACTTTTTTTTTATATGGCTTAAAACTGGATACCAAACAATTATTGGTAGGTATCAGTAATTGGAAATTACATACTTTAATCCAAACTAGTACATTCGTTTTTTTTCCTGTATTGGCGCTTTTGGTAAAACCTTGGTTCGACTCTATGGGTCAGCCTATTCTTTGGTTGGCCATTTTTTATTTGGGAGCATTACCTTCAACAGTTTCTTCTTCGGTTGTAATGGTTTCATTATCAGGTGGTAATGTGGTTTCTGCTATTTTCAACGCCACACTTTCTAGTTTGTTAGGAATTGTTTTAACACCATTATGGATGTCGCTGTTTATGGGACAAGTCAACAGCAATTTTGATTTGACAGATGTTCTGATGAAATTGGTTTTACAAGTAATCGTACCTGTAATTGTCGGCATGAGCTTTAATAAATTTGGGGGGGCTTGGGCGCAAAGGAATAAAGTAGCCTTAAAAATGGTCGATCAAACGGTTATTATTTTGATTGTTTATCAATCTTTTTGTGATTCATTCGACCATCATATATTCGCTACGTTGCCAGTAAGCCATATTATTTGGTTGTCGATTGGTATGATTCTATTGTTTCAAGTTGTATATCAATTGATAAAGTGGTGTGCGCATCGACTTGGGTTTAACGAAGCAGATACCTCAACGGCTATATTTTGTGGGTCCAAAAAGTCATTGGTACATGGTACAGTTATGAGCAAAGTGTTGTTTGGTGCAGGTGCCGAAGTTGGTATTTATTTGTTGCCAATTATGATTTATCATGCTGGACAATTGATCGGTGCAAGTTATCTAGCTCGTAAGCGCGGCGAAAAACTAGCACAACAATCTAATCATTAATTAGTACTTAGGCATATCGCCCACAATGCTGTAATGGTCTGTGAAACATGCTGTTGTATAGTCAAATCTTCAGATAGTGATTCTAGGGCACGATAGACTAAGGCTCTCGCTGACTTTACTTTGGTCATAGCCATAATCTGAGCAATTTCTTCATAGCTTAGTCCTTCAAAAAAATATAAAGCAATAGCTTCTCGTTGTTTTTCGGGAAGCTTTGCACATGCTTCTTTTATAATCTGACTGGTATCTGCTGAAAATATCTGATTAAACAAGTCATTTCCATCCGAAATATTAAGTTCAAAACCGCCTTCTAATCCTACAAAAGCAAATTGTTTTTGTTGCCTTTCCTGTACTCTCATCAATTTGCGTTTCAAACTCGCATACAAGTAAAACTTAATCGAGGTGGTATCTCCTAGGCGCCCTCTTGATTGAATCATTTCGCAAAATAAATCCTGAATCGCATCTTTCACTAAATCTGCTTCAGCACAAAACTGTCTGCCATAATTATATAGCTTTGGGGCATACTGATAGTAGATAAAACTTAATGCTTCATCGTTCCCATCTTTAAATGCTTTCCAAATTTGCTCTTCGGAGAGATGTTTCATGGCTGTTTAATTAAAGTAAATGGCTTGTTAATTCAATTGGGCAACGTATATGTGTCAGACATACACAATTATTGCTAAATAAAAAGGGAATAGTTCATTCCTGAAGTCAAATGTATGATATTTTTCATTTACTACTCAATATAGTACAAAAAAAAATTTATAAAGTTATTAAAAATACATTTTTTATTGATTATTTGATTTTTTATAAATTATTGAAAATCAGATTATTGTATTGATAAATTTTATTTTTTCTTTAAATAGTAAAATTTTTTCTTCGTTTGCTATGGTCATTGAGTTTGTTTTTGTCTTTCTGTATTTGAAAGAACAAAACTATGGAATCGAACCAACCCAATATAGAGCAATTTTTGAGTAACTCTACTTTCGTCAAATGGGTAAAAGAGCCCGATGATGTTTCAAACGAATTTTGGAACAATTGGCTTTTAAATAATCCTGATAAAAAAGAGACCTTCGAACTCGCTAAAAGCATTATTCAGAATCTTGCTTACAAGCATCAATATCATTTAGATAAACAAGAACTAGATGCGATGTTTGAGAGTATCAAATCGACAGTTGCACAAAATTCTGAAACAGAGAAGCTACATACTATCTCAATATTTAAAAATAATATAAAACGATTCTGGTGGGTGGCTGCGTCTGTGGTTATTGGTATTATCTATTCTTTTCAGACAGAATTTACTAAGGAGCGTTTGATGACTTCTGTTTTGACGCTTGGGAATAAACAGTTTTACGGAGCCAATCCTGGTGAAAGAATTAAGGTAATACTTCCTGATGGCTCAATTGTAACGCTTCAAGGAGGAAGTTCTATTACTTATAATTCTGATTTTCAAGATTCTATTAGAAAAGTGGAGTTGAACGGACAGGCATTTTTTGAGGTTGTCAAAAATCCTCAAAAACCCTTTGTCGTACAATCAAAGCATTTGAGAACTAGAGTTTTGGGAACAAGTTTTTGTGTAAATGATTTTGAAAAGGACGTTACTGGCAAAGTTGCAGTAAGAACAGGAAAAGTAAGTATGAGTGTAGTTGAAAACGATCAATCCGAAATACTTACTCCTAGCAAAATGGGAGTCTGGCATGAAGCGCAAAAGCAGATTGAAGTTAGTTCGTTTGACCTGAAATCTGAGCTCGCTTGGAAAGATAACATATTGTACTTTTCTAAGGAGGATATGCCAAGTGTTTTATCCAAAATTGAAGCTTGGTATGGGGTAAAAATTACAGTTGATTCATCCCTAAAATTGAAAGGAAGATACAGTGGTGAGTTTTACGACGAATCTCTCGAAAATGTTTTGACTGGTGTTGGATTTACTTCAGGGTTTGATTTTGAAATCAATGGAAAAGAAGTACGAATCACACCAAACCGCTAGGCTTGTTTGCCCAATGTTATCACTAATCACAGTCATATTTTACGCTAACATATCTAAACATTAATTATGAATTCTGTGCTTCAAAACTCCAGCTAACCAAACAAAAAAAGCCGACTATGCGTCGGCTCCCTAACAGAGTTCTGAGCTATCTAAAAAGATTGGCGTCTGTGCGATAGAGCAGAACTAGGAATTTTAATTTTTTTAATTATCAAAATCCCAATCAAATATATGAAAATCCTTCGACCCAAGTCGCTTCTCCAGTTAAAAAAACGATTTACGACTATGTTAATGCTCCTCATGAGTATTTTACAAATTAATATTCTAGGCATTTTTGGTGCACAAGCCAAAAGTGTAGAGGATACTCGTCTGAACATGAAAGTAGAAAAGGCTACGATTGTTCAGGTATTTAAAGAAATCGAAAAGCAAACACACTTTCATTTTTCATACAACGACGCCTATCTTAACGAGCAGGTAAAAGTTACTTTGAATGTGCAAAATAAGAGGCTTTCGGAAGTTCTTAATTTTTTATCCAAAGAGATTAATCTTCAATTCAAGCAAGTACGAGGTAATATTCACGTCTTGAATACAGCCAATACCGACCGAAATTATAACCCAAACGTGCAGCAAAGCGCTATTCTCGAGGATGTTACAGTTTCTGGCGTAGTATTACACGTGTCTGGTCGAGTGACAAGCCGTGAGGATAATCAACCTGTGGCAGGTGCTACTATTCGGATAAAAGGAACGAATAGAGGAACAGTAGCCGACGCACAAGGAAACTATAAAATTGAAGTTGACGATGCCAATGCTGTCATTGAAGTATCTTCGGTGGGCTTCTTAAAGCAGGAAATTCGAGTGGGTGGTCGTAGCACCATCAACGTAGAATTGACGGCTGACATCGCCAAACTCGATGAGGTGGTTGTGGTTGGTTATGGTACCCAAAAAGTAAAAGATTTGACAGGTTCGGTGGGTATTGTCAAAATGGAAGATGCTAAGAAAACTGCGACCTATGACGTGGCCAAAATGTTGCAAGGTCAGGTGGCTGGCGTTACAGTGCATGGTTCTGGCGAGCCTGGCGGATTTGTCAGTATCAAAATCCGTGGGATTAGTTCTTTCAATAACAACAGCCCCTTGTTTGTGATTGATGGAGTTCCTGTAGATGCACCTTTTGATTTTTCTCCTGACGATATTGAGAGCGTTCAAGTGTTAAAAGATGCCTCTGCAGGTGCTATTTATGGGGCACGAGCGGCTACAGGCGTTGTGATTATAACTACCAAAAAAGGTAAAGCAGGACCTCTGAAAGTAGATTATTCAGGTTATGCGGGTGTACAAGAAATAGCGAAACGTATTCCTGTAACTAACCGCGTTGGTTATCAGAATATCACAAGTGCGGCCGAATTGAATGCTGGTTTGTTGGTAGCGCCTGCCAACGACCCGAAAAGTCCATCATATATTAGCAAAGTAGATACCGATTGGCAAAAAGAAGGCTTTAAAACGGGTAAAATTACCGACCATAATCTCAACTTTTCGGGGGGTACCGAGGCGCTGAGAGGAAGTGTTTCTTTGGGATATTTTGATCAAAGTAGTACCTACACGGGTCCTCAAAACTATAAACGTTATAGCTTGAATGGTAATTTGACAGGTAAAAAAGGTATTTTCTCATTTGGGGCAAAGTTTGCCTACACACAGTCGCACAAGGTAAATAATGCCAATACAAGAGAACACGCCGTTTTTGGAGGGAGTGTAACTAGTTTATTGACGGCCATTCCGACAATGCCTGTGTACGACCCTAATCGTTTGGGTGGTTATGGCGGTAGCGATAACAATACCCAACGAGCTATTACTTTGAACGTAGTAGGCATGAATGCTTTATTGAAAAGTACAGGAGACCGTAATCGTATTTTAGGAAATTTCTGGGGTGAGTTGGAATTGGCGAAAAACTTAAAATACAGATTAAGTGTAAGTTATGACCGAACAGATTGGAAAGACTTTTTCTTTGAACCAAAATATGATTTAGGTTTTTATTACTTAACTCCCTTAGCGTTTTTGTCGCAAACCAGAGGTGGTGCTAATACTTTCTTAATCGAAAATACTGCAACGTATCTGAAAGAAATTGGTAAACATAAGATTGATGTGTTGGCAGGTATTACACATCAAAAAGATGAGTGGGCCTCTATGACTGGTACGGCTTTGGGTCTTACGGAGCCTTATTTCTTAACATTAAGTTCTGGATTAGAAGCTTCGGGCGGTCGTGGTATCAACGAATATCAGTGGAATGCAGCGCTTCAATCCTATTTGGGTCGTGTGAACTACAACTATGGAGATAGATACCTATTGACTTTCAATTTCCGTCGTGATGGTTCTTCTCGATTTAGTCCATCAAATCGTTTCGGTAATTTCATGTCATTGGCCGCAGCTTGGAATGTACATAATGATATTCAGTTACCTGAATTTATCAATAGCATGAAAGTTCGTGGTGGTTATGGAGAATTAGGTAATCAGTCTATTGGTCAATATCTCTATGATACCTATATCAACACCAATGCGAATTATGTGTTCAACAACGCTTTGGCTCCAGGTGCTACTCGTACCCAAGTGGTAGACCCTTCAATTAAATGGGAATCGAAAAGAACCACCAATGTAGCAGTGGACTTTGGTTTCTTGAATGATAAAATCTCATTCACTGCCGAATATTTTGATAACCGTGCTTATGATATGTTGGTGGGTATTCCAATTCCAGCATCTGTTGGTTCTACCAATGCTAGTGTTACAACAAATATTGCTTCGGTTAGCAACTCTGGGGTTGAATTAACGGCAACTTATCGTAAAAAAACAGGTGATTTTAAATATGAAATCTCTGCCAATGCCCATACCCTCAAAAACAAAGTATTAGCCCTAGGAGGAAACAATGAGCCAATTTATGGTGCAGCGAGTAAAACAGAAGTCGGACATTCTGTAGGGGAGATTTATGGATATATTACTGAAGGTATTTTCCAGAATGTTGATGATGTAAAAAATCATGCTACTCAATTGAATGCTGCCCCTGGTGATATTAAGTTTAAAGACCTCAATGGTGACGGCAAAATCACAGCCGAGGGCGACCGAACTTATTTAGGTTCATCGATTCCTAATTTTTATTACGGACTCAATTTTGGTGCATCATACAAAAACTTTGATTTGTCCTTTTTTGTACAAGGTCAGGCTGGTAATAAAGTCTATAACGGTGTATATCGTGATTTAATGGCTCAACAATATGGTAATCACCACGTAGACGCTCTTAATTATTGGACACCAACCAATACCAATACGAATGTGCCTCGTCCAGTCATTGGAGACCCGAATGCGAATACTCGTGATTCAGATAGATTTGTAGAAAGTGGAGCTTATTTACGTATGCAAAATGCGCAAATTGGATATAACGTGCCTCAAAGTATTTTGAACAAAATTAAAGGTGTAAGTAAAATCAGAATCTATGCATCTGGACAGAACATTTTCTTGATTTCTGGTTATCGTGGCTACGACCCAGACTTTGCAAGTGATGGTCTATTGAGCAGAGGTTTAGATTATGGCTCTTATCCGAATCCTCGTACCGTTATGCTTGGTTTGCAAGTAGGTTTCTAATTTGATACAGACAGTTGAAAATACCATTTTGGGGTTACTACCTGTCTGAGCGTTACTTTACAAAATCGTTTAATTTTAGATTTTTCATGAATAAAAAATATATACTAGCTTTTGTAGCAGCCATGATGTTGGCTACGGGCTGTGAAAAAGACTTGGAGCAAACAAACCCTAATCAGCAAACTTCGGCTACTTTTTGGCAGTCACAAGATGATGCAATTAAAGGGGTGAATGCTGCTTACCAAACCCTTATAATTGATGGCGGGTATATGCGTAGTACACCTTTGTTGCTCGATACCCGTGGCGACGATATCAAGAGTAATAGTCCTTGGGATCAGATGTACAATTCAGGTAGATTTGCCTTGAATACTGGTAATGATGCCATCTATGGTTGGGCATTTGGGGCTTATTACGAAGGTGTTTCTAAAGCCAATCAGGTGTTGGATTTTGTACCCAAAATAGCGATGGATCAGGCCGTTAAAGACCGTGTTTTGGGTCAGGCTTATTTCTTACGAGGACTTTATTTTTATCATTTGGTCAATTTGTTCGGTAATGTTATGTTACCAACTACTTCTGTAAAAAGTACAGCTGATTTTTATGTTAAACAGTCTACCATCGACGAAGGTTGGGCACAAGTAATTTCAGATTTAAAAAAGGCCTCTGAATTGCTTCCTGTTAGTTATGATAATGTGGCTGGGCCTGATAAAGGTCAAACAGGTCGCGCTACCAAAGGAGCAGCTTTAGGGTTTTTAGGAAAAGCTTATTTGTTTACTAAAAAATATACTGAGGCTGCTACACAGTTCAAGGCAGTTATCGATTTAGGAGTCTACGATTTGATGCCAAATTATCGAGATAATTTTACAGAAGTTGCCGAAAATAATAAAGAATCATTATTTGAAGTTCAGTTCTCTCGTGATGCAGGCGGGAAAGATATGAACTGGGGTGGCGAGCCTGCTCCTGGCTGGGGAGCTGTTTCGGGTCGTGCCATTACTTATGGTCCACGTGGTTTTGGCTGGACGGATGTTCAACCTACTCGCTCTGTATTTAACGAGTTTTTAGTGGAGAAAACTGCTGCAGGAAAAGATGATCCTCGTTTGGAGGCAACGATTTTCTATAACAAACCGGGTGGCATGAAATTGTATGGAAAAGACTTTGCTACTTTTTATACAAATCCTAACGATTTGAATGATTTGTTCTGTCGAAAATATGAAAACGATGAAACCAAAGCCGATGAGTTTGACTGGCGTTCGGGTATCAACGAGCGTATTTTGAGATACGCTGATATTTTACTTATGTATGCCGAAAGTTTGAATGAAACAGGACAAACCGCGCAGGCTTATCAGTATATCCAAAAAGTGCGCTCGCGTGTAGGGTTACCAAATTTAGCAACTACCAAGCCAAATATGACTGCTGCACAAATGCGTGATCAATTAGCTCATGAAAGATTGTTGGAGTTTTGCTTGGAAGGTCACCGTTTTGATGATATTCGTCGTTGGGGTTGGCTACAGGATGCCACAAAGTTAGCAGAATTGAAGCTTCGTGACCCTGAGTTCAACACTTATCAAGTAGGTAGAGAGTTTTATCCAATTCCGCAGCGTGAGATAAATACGAATCCTGGTGTTAAACAAAATGCTGGTTATTAGGGTTTTACCACAACTCTAATTATTGCTCAAATATCAATAAGCTATAGGCAGTGGACAAAGTAAGAGTTTCTTAAAAATTACTTATTCTGATTTATTGTCTATGGCTTACTTTTCTAAAATTTAGGACTTATCTCTAAACCTAAAAAATATTCGATGCCTCCCTTTCAATCATCAATACGGTACCTCAATCTGTAGACTTATGCTTTTTTCAACAAAAAAATATTTTTTTATACTTCTAATATTGACCATGTTAGGACTTGGGTCTTGCTCTAAAAGTGCCGTAGACCCCACCCCAACCCCTACGCCTAATCCCAGCCCAATGGCACCAGCTTTTGATATAAATTCTATCAAAGACTCTTATGCAGATGTGGCAGCAGCAAGTAATTATTTGCGTTGGGGCCCCTACAATGTACATGACCCATCAATTATCAAGGAAGGCGATACCTATTATTGCTACAATACAGACGTAGCTTACGGAACCGATATTCGCCCGGGAATTCAGATTCGCCAGTCAAAAGACTTGATAGAATGGAAGTTTTATGGATGGGTATTTGATGGTTTGCCAACATTAGGGGCAAACTTTATCAAGCAAAAAGGCATTCAACCGTTTAATTCTTTGTGGGCGCCATACATAATGAAAGTAGGGAATGAATTTCGTTTGTACTATTCTCTTTCTTCGGGCGACCCTCGTTTAAGTGTAATCGGATTGGCTACTGCTAGTTCTCCATTGGGTCCTTGGAAAGAACAAGGTTTGGTAGTGACGTCTCAAAATGACAATACTCGCCAAACTAATGCAATTGACCCAACTGTGGTGGTTACGCCAACAGGCGAACATTATTTTTATTATGGTTCGGCTTGGGATGGTATTTATATGCTCAAACTAAATCCTGCTACTGGTTTACCACTCGTTGCGGGTGATAAAGGCAAACGAATTGCGAATCGTGGTTTTACCAATGGGCAATACAATGGCAATATCGAAGGCCCAGAAATAATTTATAATAAAGAACTCAAAAAGTACTTTCTATTTATTTCTTATGACTGGTTAGCGACAAAATATAATGTTCGAGTAGGGCGTTCAGACTCTCCCGAAGGACCTTTTTATGATTTTGAAGGACGTAACCTCAATGAAGATATCGACCATGGTCCGATGATATTGGCGCCTTATCAGTTTGTAGGTCATGCTGGCTGGCAAGGTGTGGCGCATTGTAGTGTTTTCGAAAATGCTGGACAGTATTATATGGCACATCAGGGTCGCCCGGGACAGGATATTAATTTTATGATTTTGCATGTCCGTAAAATCTTTTGGACAAAAGACGGTTGGCCAGTGGTTTCGCCAGAGCGCTATGCAGGAGAATTTACCACTGCTATTACGAAAGAAAATTTGGTAGGAAATTGGGAGCAAGTTATTCTTGGATATAGAGTGGTTCCTGGCTATGATAAAGAACAAAACTCTCCTGATTTTCAAGTAGCTACTACTATTTCATTGGATGCCAATGGTGGTATTAATGGAAGTACAGCCAATACATGGTCATATTCAGCGCCTTGGCTTACTATGAAATGGAGTAATGGATTCACTGATGAAGTATTGGTTGAAAGAGGTCGCGATTGGGAAAATAAAAAGGAAACTATTCTTTTTTCTGGTTTGAATAATAAAGGGACCGCTATCTGGGGAAAGAAGAAATAACTTTCTGAAACGTTGCCTTCCCATTAAAATAATAGACAAATGATTATGAGACATTTTTTTTTGACGACTTCAAAAAGATATATCTTTCTGTTTTTCATCTTTTTGGGTGGATTTACTTCATGTCAAAAGAAGACTAAAAGTCCTTTACATTTTGTTTCTATTTCTAGTAGTCAGTCACATATCGATTTTAGTAATACGCTGACAGAGTCTGATTCGGTGAATTTTTACACGAATGAATATATGTACATTGGCTCTGGCGTGGGAGTTGGCGACTTCGATAATGACGGTCTGCAAGATGTGATTTTTGTGGGTAGTCAAGTTCGTCCTCGATTGTATTTGAATAAAGGAAAAATGCAATTTGAGGACATCACCATAAAGGCTAACATTCCTGAGTTATCGTGGTGTACAGGTGTGAGCATTGTAGATATTAATCAAGATGGTTGGCAGGATATTTATATTTGCGTTTCACACCATAAAAACCCTCAGAATCGGAAGAATATTTTATTAATAAATCAGAAAAACCTGATGTTCAAGGAAGAAGCCCAAGCCTATGGACTGGCTGATGAAGGTTTTTCGACACAAGCTTGTTTTTTAGATTATGATAAAGATGGCGATTTGGATGTGTATGTATTGAACCATCAGTTGTTTAACCCTCAACCAAATAAACTTGTGGCGCCTGACTCTTCAGGACTATCGCCTGCTGCTGACCACCTTTATCAAAATCTTGGTTTTGATAAGAAATTAGGACATCCTGTTTTTAAGAATGTATCTCAGCAGACAGGTATTTTGGAGGATGGTTATGGTTTGGGTGTAACCGTCGCCGATTTTAATCAGGATACCTATCCTGATATTTATGTGGCCAATGATTATCTCAGCAATGATAAACTGTGGTTAAATCAACAAAATGGAACTTTCAAAAATGTTATAGCTCAAGCTACCCAGCATCAAAGTTATAATAGTATGGGAGTGGATGCCGCAGATTTGAATAATGATTTGTTACCTGATATCATGGTTTTGGATATGCTCCCGCCAACCAATGAGCGCAAAAAGATGATGGCATTGGGATTTAGTCCTGAGAAGTACGATTTGCAACGAAAACTAGGATATCAACCTGAGTTTTCACGTAATATGTTACAGCTTCATCGAGGAAATCAACTTGTGAACCAACAGAAGATTCCTATTTTTAGTGAGATAGGTAATTTGGCAGGCGTAGCCGAAACGGATTGGAGTTGGAGCGTGCTGTGTGCTGATTTTGATAATGATGGCTGGAAAGATTTACATATCACTAATGGTTTGGCTAAGGATTTGACAAACAATGATTTTCTGAATTTTACTAAAGAAGCCCAACAAAGTAGTTATCAGTTTGGCGGCGGAAGCAATAGTTTAAATACTTTTGATACAAAAAGTATTCATGATTTACGAAAAAAATTAGACGAGTTTGGATCTGTTAAATTGAATAACTTTTTCTTTCAAAATACTCAAAACCTTCAATTTGAAGATATCACACAAGAGGTTGGACTCGAAAATCCTTCTATTTCGCATGGTGCTGCCTATGCCGATTTCGACAATGATGGCGATTTAGATTTAGTCATTAATAATACAAATCAAAAGGCTTTTCTTTATCAGAATACTTTAAATGATGAGGATAAAAATCGACATTTTTTAAGTGTTGTTTTACAAGGTAGTCAAAACAATCTGGATGGATTTGGGACTAAAGTTGAGGTATATCATCAAGGAAAAGTACAAATGCTTGAACAGCAGCCTGTACGTGGGTATGCTTCTTCTGTCGAAAATCGTTTACATGTTGGTTTGGGAGAATGTAGTCTAATCGATTCATTAATAGTAACTTGGCCAAATCAAAAAGTACAAAAACTTTTTCGAGTAAAAGTAGATACAAGCTTACTTTTGAAAGAAAGTGATGCTAATGAGTTAGTAGATATTCATACAACGTTCTTCGAAGATAAAGGTATTGGACTTGATTTTATTCATCAAGAAACACCATTTTTTGACTATTACAATCGTCGATTACAACCTCAAAAATATTCACAATTGGGACCATGCCTAGCCAAGGGTGATGTCAATGGGGATGGTCTCGAAGACTTTTTTGTAGGAGGAGCTTCTCGTCAAAATGGTTGTTTTTACATTCAACAGAAGTCTGGAAACTTTAAATCACAAGTATTGACTCAAACTTCAAAATTACAAGAAGATTTGGCTTCGGTTTTGGTAGATACAGACAAGGATGGCGATTTGGATTTGATTGTGTCAGGTGGAAGCACCGAGTATCCAAGAGGCTTTCAAAGTTCGGTGCAATTATTTTTAAATGATGGGAAAGGCAATTTTCAACAGAATTTAATGGCAATCCCTGCACAGCTTCAAACTTTTTGTACTACCTTAGCAGTTGCAGACGTTGACCATGATGGCGACCAAGATATTTTTGTAGGTGGTCGACTTGATGCCGAACATTTTCCTCAACTCCCTCAGAGTTATTTATTAATTAACCAAAATGGCTTTTTTAAAGAACAAACCGCTCAATTAGCACCAGACCTTCTGTATGCTGGAATGATTACAGGGGCAGTTTGGACAGATTATAATCACGATAATCAGATTGATTTAGTAATCGTAGGAGAATGGACTTCTGTTCAATTTTTCAAAAATCAACATGGAAAATTAAGTTTAGATACTCAAACTAGCGAGTTGACTCATAGAAAAGGCATGTGGCGAAGTATAATCGCCAAAGACTTAGATGCTGATGGAGACCAAGATTTGGTGTTGGGAAATTGGGGACTCAATCAAAAATATCATATTTCTGAAACAAGACCTTATCATCTTTTTGCGAAGGATATTGATAATAACGGCACGAACGAGTTGCTTCCAGCCTACTTTTTGAAAAACAAAACAGGAAATTTTGAATTGTATCCCGATTTAGACCGCAATCAATTTGCGGAACAAACGCCCACGATAAAAAAGAAATTCCTATTGCATCGTGATTTTGCTGAAACAACGATGAGCGAGCTGATAGAACACATCGGCAAAGAATCACTAATAGATTTGAGCTGTGATTATGGGCAAAGTGTTTGGCTTGAAAATCAAGCTGGGAAATTTGTAACGCACGACTTGCCAATTGAGGCTCAAATGGCTCCTATTAACGCTATCGAAGTTACTGATGTCAATGCTGATGGAATGCTAGATTTGATTTTGGCAGGAAATGAATTTCAAACCGAAATAACCACAGGAAGAATTGATGCTAGTTACGGATTAATTCTGTTGGGTACAAAGCAAAAGAGATTTTTACCCCAACCTATTGGTTATCAGGGATTATTTTTGAGAGGAGATACCAAAGCAATGCAACTCATTCGTGGTGCTCAGAAGTCTTATTTGGTGGTAGCAGAAAATAATCAAAGACTAAAATATTACCCTATAAGTATTAGTGCTGAATTGTGAGTTGTGAATGTAAATTTTAATTATCAATATCTTACATCTGCAATTGATTAAATAGATTTTACCCACTCTAGGCCTAAAGCTTAACCAATAATTTTTACTTAGTATTCTATAAAAACAATATACATTCGAAACATTAACTTATCCCATTTATCTATTTGTATGAACCGTATAATAAAGACCGTTAGCTTATTTATGGCTACCACTTTGTTGGCACAAGCACAAGCACCAAGTCCGATAAAGGTGAATGTTGCCCAACCAGTTTCTGAAATTCAACCTACTATGTGGGGGATATTTTTTGAAGATATCAACCTCGGTGCCGATGGAGGTATTTATGCCGAATTGGTTAAAAACCGCTCTTTCGAATTCCAAAAACCATTGATGGGTTGGAAAATTGAGCGCAAAACTTTTCATGAAGGAGAAGTTTTGATTCAGAATCGTGCAGACAAAAATACAGCAAACCCTCGTTTTGTAACAATCAAGGTTGAAAATGCACAAAAAGGTGACCTTGGTCTAACCAATGAGGGCTTCCGCGGAATGGGTATCAAAAATGGATTGAGATATGATTTTTCTGTGATGTATCGTCAGTCTGGAAGTCCTGTCAAGCTTCATTTAGAGTTATTAGATGCCAAAGGACAAGTAATTGGAGAAGGCACGCTTAGTCCTTCCCAAACCGATGGACAATGGCATAAGCAAGCCGTTAGTTTTAAATCTACAGCAACTGAGGCAAAGGGAAAATTCCGTATTTGGTTTGAAGGAAATGGTCAAATTGACTTAGATATGATTTCGCTTTTTCCAGAAGATACCTGGAAAGGACGCCCTGGAGGGATGCGTGCCGATATGATTCAGAAGTTGGCCGATTTAAAACCTGGCTTTATTCGTTTTCCTGGAGGTTGTATTGTCGAGGGCTTTGATTTGAATAACCGTTATCAATGGAAAAAAACGATTGGACCAATCGAGGAGCGCCAATTGATTATGAACCGTTGGAATATCGAATTTGCACATCGTGCTGCGCCAGATTATTTCCAAACTTTTGGTTTAGGATTTTTCGAATATTTACAATTGGCTGAAGATATTGGTTCTGAAGCACTTCCAATCCTTAACTGCGGTATGGCTTGTCAGTTCAACTCTGCGGAAGTCGTGCCTTTGGATCAACTTGAACCGTATGTGCAAGATGCTTTAGATTTGATTGAGTTTGCCAATGGAGACATCAATACGACTTGGGGAAAAGTGCGTGCTCAAATGGGGCATCCAGCGCCTTTTAATCTGAAAATGATGGGTGTCGGTAACGAAAACTGGGGACCACAGTACATTGAGCGATTGAAGATTTTTACCAAAGCTATCAAAGCAAAGTATCCTAATTTTAAATTGGTAAATAGCTCAGGTACAGACCCTAACGGCGACCGTTTTGACTATTTGAATAAAGAATTGCGTGCTATGAATGCCGACTTTATCGACGAGCATTACTACCGTGCACCAGAATGGTTCTTGAAAAATGCAGGTCGTTATGATAGCTACGACCGCAATGGTTCGAAGGTTTTTGCAGGTGAGTATGCATCTCATACTAATAATGGTGCTCCTTCCAGCAATCGTAACACATGGAGAGCTGCGCTCTCAGAAGCGGCATTTATGACTGGTTTGGAACGTAATGCGGCCGTGGTTCAAATGGCCTCTTATGCTCCGTTATTTGCACACGTGGATGGTTGGCAGTGGAATCCTGATTTGATTTGGGTTGACAACCTGCAATCTTTTGGTACACCAAGCTATTATGTTCAGCAACTTTATTCTTTAAACAAAGGCACTCACGTGCTTTCGATGACACAAAATAACCAACCGTTGATTGGACAAGATAGTTTGTATGCTTCAGCAAGCTGGGATAAGGCGAGCAATGAGATTATTTTGAAAATTGCCAATAACAAGAATCAAGCACAAGTGCATGAAATTCAGTTGGATGGTGTGAAAAAATTGGATCCAAATGCCAAATTGATAATGATGCAAAGTGATCCAAATGCTGTAAATACGTTTGAACAGGCGCTAAAAGTGAGTCCTACTGAAAAGAAAATTGTGGTGAATGCAAAGACTAAAAAAGTAAGTCTCGAACTGGCACCGTATTCATTTTATGTAGTAAGGA
>NZ_JBMLSD010000425.1:9845-92792 GCF_049240685.1 Flectobacillus sp. | reverse complement strand
AAGACTAAAAAAGTAAGTCTCGAACTGGCACCGTATTCATTTTATGTAGTAAGGATAAAAACGCTTTAATCTATCTTTTAAAATCTGCTTTAGTTTGAGGGGAAAATTGTTATGATTTTCCCCTTCTTTTTTCAATTTCTCAAAAATGAAATCTATTTATATTGGTTGTATGGCATTGCTGATGTGGTGCCAATATGAAATCGCTTTTGCTCAAACTTCGCATCCTTATTCTCACGACCCAAGTACTATTGTAAAGGAAGGTGACAAGTTTTGGTACTTTTCAACAGGCTGGGGAATCACGCCAGCATTTTCAAAAGATTTGAAACATTGGGAAACTAAAACGCCTCCTATATTTAAAAAGGGAGAACATCCTGCTTGGATAGATAGCACTGTACGAGGCTTTAAAGGGCATTTTTGGGCACCTGATGTGATTTTTATGAATGGAAAATATCATGTATATTACTCATGTTCAACCTTCGGCTCACCGACTTCTGCTATTGGATTGGTAACCTCATCGAGCCTCAATCCAGACAGTCCCAATTACGGATGGGAAGACCAAGGTGTGGTCGTAAAATCACTAGACAAAAAAGATTTTAATGCCATTGATCCTAGCATTTTGAAAGATTTAGACGGTCGAGTGTATATGACCTATGGGTCTTTTCATGCGGGTATTGCTGGCGTAGAGCTAGATACCTTAACTGGTAAAGTAAAAGTGGGGGCATCTATTACCCCATTGGCTGGTGGCCGCGAATCAGATTGGGAAGCTTCTTGTTTGATTCGTGAAGGGAGGTATTTCTATCTTTTTGTAAATAATGGCTTATGTTGTAAAGGCTTGAATAGTACTTATTATATCGTGGTGGGTCGTTCCGAAAGTCCTCTAGGGCCATTTGTTGACCAATCGGGTCGTAAACTTACTGAAGGTGGTGGCATGGTTTTGCTTCGTAGTCAGGGTACTAAACTGGGGCCTGGACATGTGGGTTTGTTACGTGACGGAAAAAAACTTATTACCTCTGTACATTTCTACGACGCTTCAGATGAAGGAAAGTCAAAGTTTGCTTTGATTAATTTGAAATTTAAAAATGCTTGGCCTCTCCTCACGTGGGAATGAGTAGAGGCAGTTAAGTTTGAAAAACCAAGGCACTTTTTTTTACTTGTGGGAGTACACAAGTCATTTGTATACAGAGGTTTATCGTAGGTAATTTTAATAATCTTATAAATTTTTCTTATTATTTTTTGTATTAATCAAATATTTGATTTAAAATTGTGTCATAATAACACGTTTTGAATAATCATAGCGATTTGTATTTCATAAATAGTATATAGTGGGGGAATCGCTGATTCCCTTTCACTTCGATAGAAAGGAATAAATTTGAAATAATTTCCTCATTTTTAGTCCTTTTTTAAGTGAAAATAAGTTATTTCGAATTTTTAAAGTAAAAAGTATCTTTATAAGCATCATATTTTTACTTTAAGTTAAACGAATAACCATTTTCTGAGAGTAATCAGGCTATTTATGACAAAGCCCAAAGCTTTATAAAAACTATAACAAAGAATGCTAGCAAGATATAATCATAGTACTCGAATCCTTTTGGCTCTAGACTGTATTGTGTTTGGGTTTGATGGAGAAGAGTTGAAGTTATTATTAATCAAACGTGATTTTGAACCTGAGCGTGGCAAGTGGTCATTGATGGGTGGTTTCTTGAATGAGGATGAGGATTTGGAGGTGGCGGCCAACCGTATTTTGTATGACTTGACAGGTTTGAAAGATATATATTTCGAAGAAATTAAAACTTTTGGCGAAATCAATCGTGACCCCGTGGAGCGAACAGTTTCGGTTTGTTTTTTTGCTTTGATTAATATCCACGCACATAGTCAGGATGCAGCCAAGGCACAAAATGCTTTTTGGATTAGTCTGAAAGACCGTCCAGATTTGATTTTTGACCATAGTAATATGGTTGATTTGGCACTCGAAAGATTGCGGTATCGTGCGGCATTGCATCCCATTGGATTTGAGTTATTGCCTGAGAAATTTACGATTCCTCAATTGCAAAAACTCTACGAAGCGATTTATGATACGCCTCTGGACCGTCGTAACTTTAGCCGTAAAATTCTATCGACTAAATTGTTGATAGATACAGGTGAAAAGAACGAAAACTCGGCGACCAAGAAGGCGATTTTGTATAAACTAGACCAAGAGAAATATCAGAGACAGTTTAATGCTTTTCATTATTTTGTATCTGATTTTAAAGTCTAAAATCCGAAAGTACCAAGAGCGAATAAGTGAATCCATATAAACCTGAATAGGTCATGAGTATTTTATAAATAACTTGTGCTTAGGGAAATAACAGAAGGTTTATAAGAAAAAGTACTTATTCGCTTTTTTGAAATATAAAATTGTGTCAATTTAACGCATTTGGCTGATTTCAGCTCGGCTTTAAACATATATTCAACGAATGAAAAATCAATTTGTAATCGGAGTTGATTACGGAACAGACTCGGTAAGAGCATTGGTAGTAAATACCGCAACAGGCGAAGAAGTAGGTACAGCCGTTCACTATTATGCTCGTTGGAAGCAAGGTTTGTATTGCGATCCAGCTTCATCGCAGTTTAGACAACACCCTTTGGATTATTTGGAGGGTTTACAAAATTCGATAGCTGGTGCATTAGAAGGTTTGACCGATGAGGTAAAACAAAATATTGTAGGAATTTCGGTAGATACTACAGGTTCTACTCCTGTGGCCGTTGACCAAAACGGTACACCTTTGGCTTTGTTACCTGAGTTTGCTGAAAATCCGAATGGGATGTTTATTCTTTGGAAAGATCATACTGCAAATGCCGAAGCTGAAGAAATCAATCATTTAGCACATCATTGGGATACCGATTTTACAAAATATGTTGGAGGAATTTATTCATCAGAATGGTTTTGGGCAAAAATCCTTCGTACCCTACGCGTAGATGAAACCATTCGTGAAAAGGCCTATTCTTGGGTAGAACACTGTGACTGGATTTCGGCTGTACTAACAGGAAATACCGACCCAATTTCGATGAAAAGAAGTCGTTGTGCCGCAGGACATAAGGCGCTTTGGCACCAAGAATTTGAAGGACTTCCTTCTGAAGAATTTTTGACAAAATTAGATCCACTTTTGGGCGGATTAAGAGATAGACTTTTTAGCGAGACTTATACTTCAGACAATAGTATGGGTACCATTTCAAAAGAATGGGCTGACAAACTTGGTATTTCTGATAAAGCAATAATTGGTGTAGGCGCTTTTGATTGTCACATGGGGGCAGTTGGGGCAGATATTCAGCCTTATTCTTTGTGTAAAGTTATCGGAACGTCTACTTGCGATATGTTGGTAGCGCCAAACGAGGAAATTGGACATTTGTTGATTCGTGGTATTTGTGGTCAAGTAGATGGTTCTATTATTCCGGGTATGTTAGGAATGGAAGCAGGACAATCGGCTTTTGGCGATTTGTACGCTTGGTTCCAAAAAGTGATTGTTGGACCTGTTCGTGATTTATTGGGTCAGGAAGCTGCCGACAAACTTAGTGCTGAGTTGATTCCTTATCTTTCAGAAAAGGCCTCAGAATTACCTGTAAAAGTTAGTGATATTGTCTCTGTTGACTGGATGAATGGTCGTCGTACGCCTGATGCTAAACATACACTCAAAGGAGGTATTATTGGTTTGAATTTAGGTAGCGATGCTGTGAAAATTTTCAAATCATTAGTAGAGGCAACCGCTTTTGGTGCAAGAGCTATTTCTGACCGTTTCCAACAAGAAGGTGTACCTATTAAGCAAGTAATTGCCATTGGTGGAGTAGCCAAAAAATCACCATTTGTTATGCAAACTTTGGCAGATGTATTGAATATGCCGATTAAAGTAGCAAGTTCAGATCAAGCTTGTGCTTTGGGTGCAGCGATTTGTGCTTCGGTTGCAGCTGGTGTGTATCCAGATATGGCTTCGGCTCAGAAAAATATGGCTTCAGCATTTGATGCAACTTACGAACCTCGTCCAGAAGTTGTGCCTATCTACGAAGCACTTTATCAAAGATACCAAGGCATCGGACAGTATATCGAGGAGAATATATAAAAGAGCCTTAAGCTGTAAGCTGTATGCTATAAGCAAAGTCAATTATTGCTTACAGCTTATGGCATAAAGCCTAAAGCATCTTTCTAACAACTTAAAACATCAAGACAATCAGAACAATGAGTAATTTAAAAACATTTGGCGGTTTGCCATTAGAAGTGTGGTTCGTAACAGGTAGCCAGCATTTATACGGTGAAGAAACACTTCGTCAGGTAGATGAACATTCGAAAATCATTGCGGACTCGTTCCAAGCATCTTCGATTATCCCTGTAAATGTGATTTTCAAGCCAGTGGTGAAAACACCAGATGAAATTTATACGATCTGTCAAGAAGCAAACTTTGCTCCTAACTGTATTGGTATTGTTGCATGGATGCACACTTTTTCTCCTGCAAAAATGTGGATTCGTGGTTTGAATATTTTGAAAAAACCATTGTTGCACTTGCATACACAGTTCAACCGTGATATTCCTTGGTCGAGCATCGACATGGACTTTATGAACCTTAACCAATCGGCACATGGTGACCGTGAGTTTGGTTTCATTATGTCTCGTATGCGTTTGAGCCGTAAAGTGGTGGTAGGTCACTGGCAACAAGAAGATGTGTTACAAAAAATCAATGTTTGGGCACGTGTAGCGGCAGGTCGTTTCGAAATGCAACGTTTGAAAGTAGTTCGTTTCGGTGACAACATGCGTCAAGTAGCAGTAACAGACGGCGATAAAGTTGGTGCTGAAATGACTTTTGGATTCTCAGTAAATACACACGGTGTTGGTGATTTAGTAAAAGTAATCAACCAATTCTCTGATGCTGAAATCAATCAATTAGTAAAAGAATACGAAGATACCTACCAAGTAATGGATTCTTTGAAAGCTGGTGGTGCTATGCGTGCCTCTTTGTTTGAAGCTGCTCGCATCGAACTTGGTTTGAAAGCATTCTTGGAAGATGGTGGCTTTGGTGCTTATACCAATACCTTCGAAGATTTGTACGGTATGAAGCAATTGCCGGGTATCGGTTCACAACGTATGATGGCTGCTGGCTATGGTTACGGTGGCGAAGGTGACTGGAAAACCTCTGCTATGGTTCGTGTGATGAAGTTTATGGCGAGTGGTTTGGAAGGTGGTAACTCTTTCATGGAAGATTATACTTATCATTTCGATCCAGCTAATCCGATGGTATTGGGTGCACACATGTTAGAAATCTGTCCAAGTATTGCGAAAGGTGCAGTAAAATGTGAAGTACATCCATTAGGAATTGGAGGGAAAGAAGATCCAGTTCGTTTGGTGTTTAATGGTGGTGCTGGTGCAGCCTTGAACGTTTCTTTGATTGATATGGGTAACCGTTTCAGAATCTTAGTAAACGAAGTAGATGGCGTAGATGTAACAGAAGAATTACCAAAATTACCTGTAGCGCGCGTATTGTGGAAACCACAACCAGATATGGCAACAGGATGTGCGGCATGGATTTTGGCGGGTGGTGCTCACCACACCGTATTTAGCCAAAACCTTACAACTGAATATATCGAGGATTTAGCGGATATGTTTGGTGTTGAGTTGGTAGTAATTAATAAAGATACTCAGTTACGCAATCTTAAAAACGAGTTACGTTGGAATGAAGTAGCATACAAATAAGCAGTTTTGGGCGAATGGTGTCATTCGCATTATTCGCCCAAATACCAAAGTAGTGATAATGTAAGGTTTTGTATTAGAATAAAACAGACTCACTGCTTTATCGATTGCAAACAAACTATCCTCCTAAATTAATTAACTAAACTATGAAAAAATGGATTTCGACATTAGCGCTTGCAGCTATGTCATTACAAGGATTTGCTCAAAACGAAGTAACGCTTGATGCCTCGCAAGCTAAAACTCAAATCAACCGCCAGATATATGGTCACTTTGCTGAACATTTGGGGGCTTGTATTTATGGAGGTTTGTATGTTGGTGAAAATAACACGAAGATTCCTAACATCAATGGTGCTCGTAAGGATGTGATTGAGGCCTTGAAAAAAATGAAGATTCCTAACCTTCGTTGGCCAGGTGGATGTTTTGCTGATACTTACCACTGGAAAGACGGTATTGGTCCTAAAAAACAACGTCCTTCTATCGTGAATGCTTGGTGGGGTGGTGTAACAGAGGATAATAGTTTTGGTACACATGATTTTTTGAATTTGTGTAAAGAATTAGGTACAGAACCCTATTTGGCTGGAAACGTAGGTAGTGGTACTGTAAAAGAATTGTCTGACTGGGTTCAATATGTAAACCATAATGGCGTGAGTCCAATGGCTAATTTGCGTAAAGAAAATGGTCAGGATAAAGCTTGGGGAGTAAAATACTGGGGTGTTGGAAACGAGGCTTGGGGTTGCGGTGGTAACATGAAGGCGGAATACTATGCCAACATTTATCGTCAATACGCCACTTTTATGACGGATTGGGATAACGGTTCGAAGTTGTTCAGAATTGCGTCTGGCGCTAACTCGAAAGATTATAATTGGACAGAAGTTTTGATGCGTGATATTCCTCATCACATGTTGGAGGGTATTGCATTACACCATTACTCGGTGATTAACTGGGACAAAAAAGGTCCAGCAGCGAATTTTACAGAAGAACATTATTTCAAAACTATGCAGCAGGCTTTGTTTATGGATGAGCTTATCCAAAAGCATACAGCCATCATGGACAAATATGATCCTAAAAAGAAAGTAGCATTGGTAGTTGACGAATGGGGTGGCTGGTACGAAGTAGAGCAAGGAACAAACCCAGGGTTTTTGTACCAACAAAATACGATGCGTGATGCGGTGTTAGCGGGTGCAACTTTGAATATTTTCCACAAACATTCGGAACGTGTAAGAATGGCCAACTTAGCTCAAATCGTAAACGTATTACAGGCTGTAGTGTTAACGAAGGAGGAAAAAATGATTTTGACTCCAACTTATCACGTCATGGAAATGTACAATGTACACCAAGATGCAACTAATATTCCTGTGGAGATAAAGTCAAATGACTATGTGTTTGGTACTGAAAAATTACCAGCGGTTTCGGTTTCGGCTTCAAAAGACCAAGCAGGTGTAGTACATATTTCATTAACGAACATCGACATTAACAAAGGACAAGAGATTTCTATCAACTTGAAAGGAATCACAGCGAAGGCTGTTACAGGTCGTGTGTTAACGTCGGCAAAAGTACAAGACCACAATACTTTTGACAATCCTGAAAAAGTAAAACCAACTACTTTCACAGGGGCAAGTATTTCGGGTAATACGCTTAAAGTAAAATTACCTGCTACCTCGGTAGTAGTATTAGAGCTGAAATAATAAAGCTTTTACTATACAATTGTAAAAACTCGCTAGAAACCTCTGGCGAGTCTTTTACCTAAAATAAATTACAATCATGACTTATCAATCTCTACGTGAGGAATGTTATGAAGCAAACATGCAGCTTCCAAAACTGGGTTTGGTGCTTTTTACTTTTGGTAATGTAAGTGCTGTTGACCGTTCGCAAGGGGTGTTTGCTATCAAACCAAGTGGTGTACCCTATGAGTTTTTGAAACCAGAGGATATCGTTATTATGGATTATGATGCCAAAGTAGTAGATGGCAAAATGCGTCCTTCTTCAGATACCAAAACGCATGCTCAGTTATACAAAAACTGGGAAGGTATCGGCGGAATCACACATACACATAGTACTTATGCGGTGGCTTGGTCACAAGCTGGTTTGGACATTCCTATTTTCGGAACTACACATGCAGATCATACTCACCAAGATATTCCATGTGCTCCTGTGTTGACTGACGAAATGATTGAAGGTGATTATGAATTTGAAACTGGTAATCAAATCTTCAACTGTTTTGCTGATAAAGATCTTTCTTACAAAGAAATGGAAATGGTTCTTTTACAAAACCATGGCCCATTTACTTGGGGAAAAACGGCTGAAAAGTCAGTTTATAGCGCAGCTGTTCTTGAAGAGGTCGCTCGTATGGCTTATTTGACATTACAAATCAATCCTAATACACCCCGCATTAAAGACACTTTGCGCCTTAAGCATTACGAACGTAAACATGGTAAAAATGCTTACTACGGTCAAGGTTGCTAAGTGATGAGTTTAGATTTCTGAGTTTTGAAAACTAAACATTGTAAAGCATTTCTTTAAATGTACCTACGTTTCCGCTATTGGTTTTCTTGAAACATTAAAACCAATAGCGAAACAACCTACAAGTCAAACACTATATAATAATGAAGAGTGCTGAGTTGGGTAGAATTGTTGGGTTGTGAACACTAAATTTTTCATGCTCAATTCAGCAACGTATTTTTCAAAATAAACCTAAAAATCTTTGGTGAGTCTTAACCATCTTTTATCTCCTTCTATTAATCTATGAAGCTCGGATTAGAATCTCTCGACTACATTATTTTCTTTGTTTACTTCGTAATCGTGGCGAGCTACGGTTATTGGGTTTACAAAAATAAGGGTAAGCAAACTGCTGACTCAAAAGACTTTTTCTTGGCGGAAGGTTCACTTACATGGTGGGCTATTGGTTCGTCAATTATTGCCTCAAATATCTCAGCCGAGCAGTTTATCGGTATGAGTGGACAGGCTTTTCAATTAGGTATTGCTATTTCGGTGTACGAATTGGTGGGTGCTTTCTCGCTGATTTTGATTGCGGTATTTTTTTTACCGATGTATATCCGAAATAATATTTACACGATGCCGCAATTTTTGGCAAGTCGTTACGACAATCGTATCAGTACGATTATGGCGGTGTTTTGGTTGTTTTTGTACATTTTGGTAAACCTAACATCCATCATTTACTTGGGTGCCTTGAGTCTTGAAACGATGACAGGCTTTAGTTTTATGGCTTGTGCAACTTTCTTGACCATCTTTGCGATTTTTATTACCCTTGGTGGTATGAAAGTAATTGGTTATACCGACGTAATTCAGGTGGTTTGTTTGGTAGTAGGTGGTTTGGCAACGACTTACTTAGCCTTAGATTTACTTTCTGCAAAAGTGGGCTCGGGAGCAGGTATTTTCGAAGGCTTAAGTTTGATTAAAGACAAAGCGGATAGTCATTTACACATGATTTTTGCTAAAGGACAATATCAAGTGCATGATGGTCAAGGTGGTATGATTGATGCGTACAACCAATTGCCAGGCTTGTTGATGTTTATTGTTGGTGGTCAATGGATTGTAAACCTGAATTATTTTGGTTGTAATCAATATATCACACAACGCGCTTTGGGTGCAGATTTGAAAACGGCTCGTTCGGGTTTGTTGTTTGCTTCTTTCCTCAAAATGTTAATGCCAATTATCGTAGTGTTGCCAGGTTTGGCGGCGTATGTATTGTTCCAAGAAAATGCTGATATGGCAATTGTCGAAGGAATTAGAGAAGGTGGTATTGTAAAACCAGATAATGCTTATCCAGTTTTGTTAAATATCCTTCCTACAGGATTGAAAGGTATGGCGTTCGCAGCCCTTACTGCAGCGATTGTAGCGTCATTGGCAGGAAAGGCCAACAGTATCTCGACGATTTACGTTTTGGATATTCATAAGAAATTCTTTGCACCAGACCTCAACGAAAAGCAAATGGTATGGTTGGGTCGTGTATCTATTGTCGTTTCTTTTGTGATTGCATTGGCTATTAGTCCATTGTTGAAAAACTTAGGTCAAGGTTTCCAATACATTCAAGAGTATACGGGCTTTATTTCTCCAGGTATCTTGGCAATTTTCTTGTTAGGTTTCTTCTGGAAAAAAGCTACAGCCAATGGTGCTTTAGCAGCGACTATCTTGAGTATTCCAATGTCGGCATTCTTGAAAGTTCAAGCGCCAGATATGCCCTTCCTTAACCGTATGGGTGTTGTATTCTGGATTTGTGCACTGGTAACTGTTGTCATCAGTTTAATTGAATCAAAAGGGAAAGACCATCCAAAAGCATTTGTTGTAGATAGCAGCTGGTTTAAGTCAGATAAAGCGTTCCGTTTTGGAGCACTATTAATTACTGCCGTTGTTGTATTGATTTACACAATTTTCTGGTAGGATTATCGATTTGAAAATATGAAAATGAATTTGTATCCGTGGCTAGTACTCCAAACCATGGATACAAATTTTAAAAATCACTCAACCACTAATTCCATAAATCACTTAATACTTATCCCCACCCAATATTTCAGTTATTGATATGAAAATTCGATTTTTTTTAGGACTCCTCGTTGGAATGCTTCTTGGACTTGGAACAACATCTATGGCACAAAAAGATGTCTATTTGTTTTCTTCTTTCAGAGATAACGGTCAGGATGGTTTGCATTTGGCTTATAGTTATGATGGTTACAATTGGACTGCTTTGAAAAAAGATAGTTCATTTTTACGTCCAACTGTTAGCAAAGACAAGCTCATGCGTGATCCTTGTATTTTGAAAGGTCCAGATGGTTACTTTCACATGGTATGGACAGTTTCTTGGAATGATCTTGGTATTGGCTATGCACGTTCGAAAGATTTAGTGCATTGGTCTGAGCAGCAATTTATTCCTGTAATGGCACATGAACCAACGGCGCTCAACTGCTGGGCACCAGAGATTAATTATGATGCCAAAACCAAAGAATATTTGATTTATTGGGCTACTACCATTCCTGATAGATTTGTTAGTACCGAAGGTGGCAAAGGCGATGGCAAATACAACCACCGTATGTATGCGACTACAACAAAGGATTTCAAGACATTTACCCCTACTCGCTTGTTTTATGACCCTGGTTTCAACGTAATTGACGTATCTATTTTTCAAGTTTCCAAGAAAAAATATGCTATGATTATGAAAGATGAGACCAAAAACCCTGTCAAAAAGAATTTGAAGCTTGCTTTGAGCAAACAGTTGAACAGTGGTTTTTCGCCTGCTTCTGAACCAATCTCAAAACTAGATTGGATTGAAGGGCCAACGGTAACTAAAATTGGAGAGGACTGGGTTGTATATTTCGACCAATATACACGCCACAAAATGGGAGCTTTGAAATCGAAGGACCTAAAAAATTGGATAGATATTTCTGAAGAAGTTCATTTTCCGAAGGGTACTCGTCATGGTACGGTATTTAAGGCAAGTAAGGCAGAGTTGGAGTTTTTATTAAAACAATAAAAATCATTGGTGATGCAAAATGCTCTAATTTTTGATATGGACGGAACCATGGTGGACAACATGATGGTTCATCACCGTGCATGGCAAAAGAAACTCGCCGAACTGGGAAAAGTAATGACTTTGGAAGAAGTTATCGCTACATGTCATGGCAAAAATGATGAAATTTTACAGCGTATTTTCGGGGAACAATATTCTTTTGAAGAACGTGATAAAATTTCATTTGAGAAAGAAGCAATTTACCGAGAGGTATTTTTGCCCGAACTCAGGTTGGTGGATGGGTTAGCACAATTGCTACAAACGGCTCATGAGGCTGGCATTCCGATGGGGATTGGTACAGCTGCACGTGCCGAAAATGTAGATTTTGTACTAGACAATTTGAACATTCGTCATTATTTCAAGTCGATTGTTTGCGATCGTGATGTGACTTTAGGCAAACCCGATCCGACTGTATTCTTTAAGGTCGCCAACCAACTGGGCGTGCCTTACGAGCAGTGTTTGGTATTTGAGGATTCGCCCACAGGAGCACGCACGGCGCTCAATGCTGGAATGAAGGCTGTCATTATTACGACAACGCACAAAGCGGAAGAATTCGAAGGGTTTGCAAGCGTATTGTTTTGCCTACCCGATTACACAACCCTTAATCTGTTTTCAACTTTAAAACGTATTTGACATGAAATTTTTTATTGACACTGCCAATTTGCAGGAAATTCAAGAAGCACAAAACTTAGGTGTTTTGGATGGTGTAACAACCAATCCATCATTGATGGCCAAAGAAGGTATCAGTGGTAAAGACAATATTATTGCTCATTACAAAGCCATTTGTGCGATTGTAGATGGCGACGTAAGTGCTGAGGTAATCTCAACTGATTATGAAGGCATGATTGCTGAAGGCGAAATTCTTGCGGCATTGGATGAAAAAATCGTGGTAAAAGTGCCCATGATTAAAGACGGTATTCGTGCCATTCGCTATTTTTCTGATAAGGGCATCAAGACAAACTGTACGTTGGTATTCTCAGCAGGACAGGCCTTATTAGCTGCAAAAGCTGGTGCTACTTATGTTTCGCCATTTGTGGGACGTTTAGATGATATTTCATTTGATGGTATAGAGTTGATTGAGCAAATTCGCACAATTTATGACAATTATGGTTTCGAAACAGAAATCCTAGCAGCGTCTATACGTCACCCAATTCATATCTTGAAATGTGCTGAAATCGGTGCAGATGTGATGACTGGTCCATTAAGTGCTATCTTGGCATTACTTAAACATCCTTTGACTGATATCGGTCTTGAGAAGTTTATGAAAGATATGGCAGGAAAGTGGAACTAATTGTCTGAAGAAAGAAGAGTGCGGCGTTTTGAATTATTACTAAAAAATAGACAATTTTGGATAGGATTTTTGATTTCAAGATAGGAGAAGCTTTATCAATTCGAAATCAAAAATCCGACATCCGATATAATTCTTGATAACCCAAATTTTTCCATTTTACAGTAAAAAAACTATGAAAAAAAACAATCTCCTCGTAGCAAGTTTATTAGCAGCTAGTTTGTTGTTGGCTTGCGAAAGTAAAAAATCTGAATCTACTCAAGGAACTTCTGATAGCTTGAAAATCGAACAATCGGCTTTCGGAAAAGTTTCCGATAGCACACAAGCTACGCTTTACACCTTGCACAATGCCGCAGGAACTACCGTTCAAATTTCTGATTTTGGTGGTACAATCGTTTCTTGGACAGCTCCAGATAAAAATGGAAAATTTGATGATATCACGCTTGGTTGCGATTCACTTTCGGGTTATCAGAAAGGTGTTCCATATTTCGGCGCTTTGATTGGTCGTTATGGCAACCGTATCGCCAAAGGACAATTTACTTTAGATGGAAAAGCTTACTCTCTGGCTAAAAATAACGGACCAAATGCTTTACATGGCGGTTTGAAAGGGTTTGATAAAGTACTTTGGAAAGCTACGCCAATCGAAGGTGAAGAACCATCATTGAAATTGACTTACACAGCAAAAGATGGCGAAGAAGGTTATCCGGGCAATTTATCAGTAGAGGTGGTTTATACTTTGCAAAAAGATAATTCTTTGAAAATCGATTACAAGGCAACTACCGACAAAGCAACGGTAGTAAACTTGACAAACCATGCTTATTTCAACCTGAAAGGTGGTTTTGATAGCGATATCCTTGATCACGAAGTAACATTGAATGCTGATAAATTCTTACCAGTAGATGCAACGTTGATTCCTACGGGTGAACTAAAACCAGTAGCAGGTACTCCATTTGATTTCACTAAGCCATTCAAAATCGGTGCTAGAATCAATGATACTAAGGATGAGCAAATTAAATTTGGATTAGGTTACGACCACTGCTGGGTATTGACGGATTCAACGAAGAACTTGAAATTGGCCGCTTCGGTGTATGAGCCAACAAGCGGACGTGTGTTGGAAGTATTCACAACCGAACCAGCGATTCAGTTTTATACAGGTAACTTCTTGGATGGTACGATCACAGGAAAAGGTGGCAAAGTATACAAGCACCGTTTTGGGTTGTGTTTAGAGACGCAACATTATCCTGACTCTCCAAACCAAGCAAAATTCCCAAGCACTGTATTGAAACCTGGAGAAACGTATGAAACGACAACAGTTTATAAGTTTTCAGTAAAGAAATAAGAAAAATACAAAATGCTTTAAGGAAGACAGCTCTGTGTGAGCTGTCTTTTTTATTTTTTGTTAACAATAAAATTTAATTTTTTTTATTTTAAATATAATTATAATTTAAAAAATAGGGAAAAGTCCTATTTTTTTGGGCAAAACCGACATCTACACTAATTTTGTAATAAATCATGATATATTTTAAAAGTAACATATTGACCGCTTTTGCTATGATGCTCGCTATAATAATGATTAATTATGGCATTGCGGGGAAGGTTGTGTTACAATATCAGATTGAAAGCAAACCAGAAACCAATATCATTTTAGAACCAGTCGATGGCTATTTTGATGACATTGCTTTAGGCATTTCAAAGTGTTTTAAAAGCTTAGTAAAAATCTTACATGAATATGACGAACTAGGCTTTGGTCTTAAGTTCAATGCTCATCAGGCATCAATAAGATTTTATCATGCTTTTACGTTATGTAATATATTTCTTCTCATTCCTTATCGGTTATTAACCCAATATTATATCGACATCAATGCTCCATGAATTTTGGGTATATCGACTGAACTCTTCAGATATACAATTTATTTTTACAGTTAGGAACAAGCCAAATCACTGAATTCTGCTCTTGATGGAACAACTCAAGCTTTTGAGGAGTTGTAAAAGAGCCAACCTTATCATTTAACATTACACTATATGTGGAATAAAATCGCAGCGCTAATCATCCGAAATAGATTATTTTGGATTGGATTAATTATCGTATCAACCATTTACATGGGGTATCAGGCTAGCCGAATCCAATTATCTTATGAATTTGCCCGTATTCTTCCAGCAAACGACCCAATCGAACAAGAATATCAACGTTTCAGAAAATTATTTGGCGAAGATGGTAGCCTTATGGTGATTGGATACCAGTCGCCTGACTTATACAAATTAGAGAATTTTAACGATTGGTATGACCTTTCGCAGGCGATCAAAAAGCATGAGGGAATCAAAAATGTAATCTCTCTAACAAATTTGATTGACCTAAAAGTCAACGAGACAACCAAGCGTTTTGACGTAAAACCTTTGTTGACTCAAAAACCAAAGTCTCAGGCCGAGGTTGATTCAATTAAGGAAAAAATTGCCAATTTGAAGTTCTATGATGGTATGGTGATTAATACAAAAACCAATACCACCTTGATGGCGATTACTTTCAATGAGAAAGCTTTGAACTCAAAGAAACGTATTTCAATAGTTCAAGAAATCAGAGATTTAGCACATCAGTTTGAGGAAAAACACCATACTAAGCTTCATCTTTCGGGTATGCCTTTTATTCGTACTGCTACGATGCAAAAGGTATCGCACGAAATGGAGTTGTTTATGGGATTGGCCGTACTAGTGACTGCGGCAATTTTATGGTTTTTCTTCCGCTCTATTCGTTTCACTCTAGTATCAATTTTGGTGGTATTGATTGGTGTGGTATTTTCGGTGGGAACACTCGTAATGATGGGTTATAAGATTACGATGCTAACAGGTTTGATTCCGCCATTATTGATTGTGATTGGTGTACCAAACTGTATTTTCTTGATTAATCGCTACCAAGCAGAACTGTCGGCTCATGGCGATAAGCAGCTTGCGATTCATAATATGATCACAGGGATTGGTTTATCGACCTTCCTTGCCAATATGACTACTGCCATTGGATTTGGGGTGTTTTATTTTACTAACAGTAGTTTGTTGGTTGAATTTGGCGTTGTATCTGCCCTGAATGTAATGGTTACTTATGTATTATGTTTGGTGTTAGTTCCTATTTCGGTGTACTATATGGGCTTGCCGAAGGTAAAACATCTGAAGCATTTAGATGGAAAATGGGCAAAAAGTTTCTTGTCATGGATTGATCAAACAGTTCATAATCACCGTCCAGCAATTTATTTGACAGCTTTAGTAGTTGTGTTGGTATCTGCTTATGGTATGACCAAAATCAATGTAATCGGATATGTAGTAGATGACCTTCCTAAAAAAGATCCTATTTATGCTGATTTGCGCTTTTTCGAAGAAAACTTCAATGGTGTTTTACCTTTCGAAATTATGGTAGATACTAAGCATAAGAATGGGGTATTTGATAACCAAGCTGAAACCTTGTACAAGATAAAATCTTTACAAAATCGTTTGAAGCAATACAAGGAGTTTTCAAAACCATTATCGATTGTTGAGGCGGTTCGTTTCTTATACCAATCTTATAAAGGTGGCGAAGGACGATACTTTATTATGCCTAGTGTTTTTGAGTTGTCAAAACTCTCAGAATATCTACAAACTGATTCTTCATCAGCTTCAAAACAAATCAAACCGTTTTTGAACGATGATAAAAGTATCACTCGTATCAGTTACCAAATGGCTGATGTTGGATCGGTACGTATCAAAGAATTGATGAAAGAAATCCAGCCACAAGTGGATGAGATTTTTCCGAAAGACCAATATAAAGTAAGCTTGACAGGACATAGCTTGGTGTTTTTGAAAAGCAATGACTACTTGTTGGGCAACTTGTACGAAAGTTTGTTGATTGCCATTGTGTTGATTGCTTTGGTGGGTATGGTGCTTTTCCGCTCGATTCCTATCATTATTTTATCAAAATTACCTTGTTTGATTCCATTGGCATTGACAGCGGGAATTATGGGCTTTTTCGATATTCACTTTAAGCCTTCTACGATTCTAATCTTTAGTATTACTTTCGGTATTGCCTCAGATGGAACAGTTTATTTCTTGACTCGTTATCGTCAAGAATTGGAAGAAAAAGGCAATAGTGTACGCGAATCTATTACTAACACCATTTTTGGTACAGGTTTGAGTATGATTTATACAGCCGTGATTTTGTTCTGTGGATTCTCTATATTTGCTGCCTCAAGTTTTGGCGGTACCGCTGCAATGGGTGTGATGGTATCTATTACACTTTTGATTGCGATGTGTACCAACTTGATTTTGCTACCTGCTTTGTTGCTTACCATCAATCGTAAAAAATTGGATGTTAGAAAAACGAAAGCTGTAGTGTTAGAAGAACAATAAGATTGCTTTAAGCAGAATAGAATATACTAGAGGGATGATTGTCTTGTACAATCATCCCTCTTTTGTTTTTGACCGAATAATAGATTTTGGTGTATTATGAATGCTGAAATGCCTATTTTGCAGAAAATCTATCATAACATACATTTTAATCTCTCATGAAACACCTACTACCACTTTCTTTGCTAAAGCAGTCTGTTTTAGCCATAATTTTGTCCATTCTTTTTGCCTCCTGTAATGTTCTCAAAAATGAGGTTGACAAAATTGATTTGACCAAACCCCTCAACAAAGCCGAACCTGCCTTGAGTAATTTATCGTCAAAAGTAGGTGAAAACTTAGTGCTAGGTGCTACCAAAGCTCTTCCACACGCTGCGTCGAGTATAAAGGGATTTGCCGATACCTTAAATCCTGATATCGAAAAACTCATTCATGCGATTGCCATTGCGGGAGATACAACAAATATTCAGTTGACAAAGCTAGGGGATAATCTACATTGGCAAATTGGAAGACTCAAAGGAGATTTGAAATTCACAGATGAATTGGTTGCCAAAATCATGCGAACACTCGACAAAAATTCGCAAAGACTTTTGACCAATATGTTACAAAATGCCTTGGATTCAATGAATAGTCCAGCGTCGAAAGCAAAATTGGATTCTATTATTGGCAATATTTTAAGTGAAAAAACTTCCGTGCGTACCCAGCAATTGGTCAATAATACTTTACAACCAACAATAGATACTCTTACCAGTCGCATTGATAAAATCGTACATAAAGATATCCCTTTTGTGCAACGTCAGGCATCCATGATTATTGGCGGTATTACTTTGGCTGCATTGCTAATTATTGGTTTTGTGTGGTATCAAAGAAGAAAATATTTGAGACTGATTAAAGTATTAACCTACCAAATAGACCAAATTGCCGACCAATCTATTTATGATAATCTTACCAAGCATATAAGTTCACAAACTAAAAAGGAAGATTTAGAACCACTTCTAAAGAATATCCTCAGCGAGCAAGGAATCAATTAGTAGTTTGGAATTTTGAGTGATGAATTGTCCTTTGTCCTTGCCTAAAATAGGTTGTCCTCAAAACTGAACTCGATTTTAGCTTGTATTCCAAAGCTTGCTACTCAAAGCCAAACAAAAAACCACCGTACAAAATGCGCGGTGGTTTATTCAGTGCATTACAATATCAGATAATACACCTTGTCACTATTTCTATGATTTATTATCCAAAAAACTACTGCATTTGCATCCCTTCCATCGATGAGGCATTTTTAGAACTTCTCTTAAATATGCTCATATCCATCTGTCCGAAACGAATGGAGAGGTTCAATCTCACCAATTGTGGGTTGTTCAAACGATAGTAAGTTTGTGTAAATCCTTCGCCGTAAGATACTTGCGTATTTCCTCTTGTTCTGAAAATATCGTTTACCGAAAGTGTTGCCGAGGCAATATCGTTTTTCAAGAAACTTTTCTTAATAGCTATGTCAACTCCATAAAAAGGCTTGATATATCCTTGTGATGAACTTTGCGCCTGACTCATTGGAGGCCCAAAACCTTGATTTTGCGTAATAGGCATATTGGTTTTGCCTTGATAATCGCCAGAAAGCTGGATAACCCATTTTTTGGGTAAGGTAAAGTTATTGTTGATTTTACCAAACACTGTCCAAAGGGCATCTGTTGCCTGTGCGTTTTCTACGTTATCTGTGTTTATTTTTGAGTTATAGAAGTTCAAATTTGCAGTCAAATCCCAAAATGCCTTTAATTTAGTCGTAAATGTAAACTCTGTACCATAGGTAACGCTCGAATTGGCGTTGATATAGGTATTAATCAAGTCTGTTTTGCCACTAATAGGGTTGATTTCTTGGCTCAAATATCTTGTAATAAGGTTGTTGGTGTACTTATAATAGCCTGATGCCAAGAAGGTTGAATTACCTTTTGAGTGACTGTAGGAGATTTCGCTTGAGGTAGTAAATTCAGGAACTAAGTCTGGGTTTCCTCTTGTAATATTCAAGCTGTCGCTATAGTCAATGTATGGAATCTGTTGGAAAAAGTTAGGTCTGTTAACACGTCTTGTTACGCTCAATTGCAATTGATCTGTTTTAGACAATTCTCTTGTTAAGAATACCGAAGGAAACAAGCTGATTGGATATTCGTTACTAAATTTTTGATTGTTGGCTAAAAGAGAACCATTATATTTTGAGCTTTCGCCACGTAAGCCAACTTTGTAAGAAAACAATTTTGGCAATTTTCCAGCAAATGAAACATAGGCAGCATACACATAATTTTCACCTTCATAATTCACCGAAGCAGACGTGATATCTTTGTAAACATCAGAGCCTACTGCCTTCAAGGTATTGTTATTCAGGTTTTTGTTATAATTAATTTGGATTTTTGCGCCTGTTTCTAACGTAATCTTTCCTTTTAATGGTTTTACATAATCTGTTTGTACCGTCAAGACTTTATTGTTCCCTTCTCCAATATTTTTCTGGATTTGATTTCCAGTAATGGCATTTTGTGCATTAAAATAATTGGTAGAGTAAACCGCATTGGAAGAGTTGTTGCCACCAAAGTAGTTCAAATCGGCAGAAAGCTCCTCACCTTCTGTTTTAAAGTTTTGCTTGAATCCTAATTGCAAACCTCTTGGTTTGAAGGCTCTTTCGGTGTTCGAAAGTCTATTGCTCAAGCTGGTTAATCCGTTGGTTTTTGTTGTAATTTTCAAGTCTTCGGTTGGGTCAAAATTCCCTTGTCCAAAGAAGCCCGCTACCGAAAGTGTCGCACGGTTCGATACATAATAGTCCATGCCTAAACGACCAAAAGTCATATTGCCTTTTGTTTTGCTATTAATATCCTGAGCAATACTGGATTGGGTTCCACCTATGGAGCTTGAGCGGTCGCTATTACCAGTAACGTTGTTACGCATACGCATATTCATAAACATCATTGTTACGTTTACTTTATTTTGACGTACACTAAGGTTTCCCATAATATTAGAGCCACCAAAACGGTCAGCACCCACGTTTACCATGCCATTATAACCACTTTTTTTATTTTTCTTCAATACCAAATTCAAGATACCTGCTGTACTTCCAGAGGCATCATATTTGGCAGATGGATTCGTGATTACTTCTACCTTTTCTATTGCATCGGCAGGAATTTGGTCGAGGGTTAGGGTAGTCGGACGACCATCGATAAACAAAACAGGTGAGGCATTTCTTAATTTTACATTACCATCAATATCTACCTGTAATGAAGGAATATTGCGCATGATGTCTACCGCAGTTCCTCCAGAGGTAACTAGGTTTTTAGAAACGTTAAAACTTTTTTTGTCGATATCCATTTCTAATAATGGCTTAGAGCCATTGACAGTCACACCCTCAAGAAGTGTAGACTCGGAGGCTAATTTGATGTTCCCTAAATCTTTGTCCATAGCAGCCAGCATTTTCGCCATCATGGCAGGGTCTGGTTGTTGACCAGGTTTGGGAGCACCACCCTCCATTTTTGGCATAGATACAGCCAAGGGCATTTCTAGGGTTTTGTAGCCTACCGAGCTAATTTTGAGCTTTAACTTTGCCATCATGGGAAGACCTGAAAAACTAAAGTCACCATTTAATTCAGTTTGCATGGCTTTTACCAAAACATCCTTCTCTTTTTTGGTATCTTTATCAAATACGGATTTCAAGACAACTACAGAAGCAAACTCTACGGGTTTACCTTGTTCGTCTACTATTTTACCGTACGCTTTCCATTCTGGCATTTTGCCAGCGCCACCCGAAGGCATCTGGGCAATTCCCGTCATAGCGAGAAGCACCAACATTATTGTGAATATCTTGTTCATGATTGATAGAGTTAATTGAAAAGTTTATTGGAGGTTAATTTTACCTACTTCATTTTGAAAAATTGATTTTACTTGCGATTGATAGTTCAAATTTGGAGGCTATTTATGTAAATTCCATTTGGCTGTAGACGCAATGATGTGAACTGTATATGGATTGACTTAGAGGATTTCAATCTATTCACTAAGTTTGCTCTCAGAATAAATCTGCGCTGTGCCGCTTTACTGCGAAATAGGATAGTTTTTATATTCAAGGCTCGAAAAACTGGTAATTAGCCATTCTGCTATTTATCTCAATCATACAAACCAGATGATTAAACAAGTTATTAAACCATACATAGGACATATTCTTACGTGGACAATTCTGTATTTGTTTCCGTATATTATTTTCTTGTATGAGCCCAGCAAGCTTCAAAGGCTTGATTTTGCTTTCTTCAAGACTCATACAACCAACATGATTGTTTGGGCGATTATTTTTTATTCGCATCTACTTTATATTGGGCCAAAGCTTTTCTTCTCTGTTAAAAGATGGAAATACTTTAGTATTTTACTGGTTGGAGGATTGACTTATGCGGGTATCAATTATTTAATTTCGTTTATGGGACCACCACATCCCGTAAAAGTAGGTACTCTGGATTTCTTATTTGCTAGAGTAATTGGGCCTTTGTTTTTTTATACCGTTTGTATTTTGGCAAGTACGATGTTGTTTTTGTATAATGAGCAAGCACGACAAAAAGAACTATTTAAACAAATGGAATTGGAGAAGACCGTAGCTGAACTCAATATGCTAAAACTTCAAATTAGTCCTCATTTTTTGTTTAATACGCTCAATAACATTCGCTGGCTTGTCCGAAAAAGTCATCCAAACTCAGAAGATACGATTATCAAGCTGTCAGAAATACTTCGGTATATCATTTATGAAGTAAGCGATTCGAATGTTGAGATTAATAAAGAAATTGAACATCTCAGAAATTACATCGAGTTACAAGCGCTTCGTCTACCGATTGAAGGAAGTGTAGAGTTTCAGGTATCTTCATCTGTCAAGAATTACAGCATCGCCCCTTTGCTGTTTATTCATTTTGTTGAAAATGCTTTTAAATATGGTGTAGATAGCAAAAACTCTCCCGAAATCGTCTTTACCTTACAGAATACAGACAAGGGTATTTTGTTTTTATCAAAAAATAAAATACTCTTACAAAAGGCCACTCTCAATACCGAAGGCATTGGTTTGAGCAATATCAAACGAAGATTAGAGTTACTCTACCCCAATAAATATTACCTAGAAATTAGGAATCAAAATAATTATTTTGAGGTACAATTAGAGCTTATTTTAGATGAAAATTAGATGTATATTACTAGATGATGAGCCATTTGCGCTTAATATTTTAGAAGATGACTTATTGCAATTTTCTGAGGTAGAGGTATTGGCAAAATTTTATGATGCTAATGATGCTTTGGCGTTCTTGGAAGCAAATGAGGTAGATGTTTTATTTTCTGATATTCAAATGCCTGAAATACTTGGAACTCAGTTTGTAAAGACCTTGGAAAAGCCTCCTTTGGTAATTTTTACTACAGCTTACAATCAATATGCTGTCGAAGGGTTTGAATTAGATGCGGTAGATTATTTGGTAAAACCTATTCGGAAAGAGCGAATAGCGATAGCCCTTAAAAAGGTAGAAGATAGACTCAAGTTGAGAGAATTGCCACTTGCTGAGGAATTACCTCAGTATATCATCGTAAATGCTGAGTACAAAAAAGTGAAGATATTTTATGACGAAATTCTATACATTGAGGGGCTAAAAGACTATGTGAAGATTTATATTCATGATAAAACATATCCTATTCTTACAAGAAGTAATTTAAGAGGAATTGAAAATAAGCTATCAGAACAGTGTTTTGTGAGAATTCATAATTCCTATATTGTTAATAAACAGAAAATCACTGGATTCCATCACTCGAAAGTTTTATTGTCTAAAATTGAGCTACCTGTTGGGAAGAAATATATCAACAATATTAAGGCATTACAGTAACTGTTAAAGTAAGTCAAAACAGGATTATTATGGCTAAATCATAACAAAAAAGGAGATTTGCCGTTAATAAATCTAGAAAGAATAAAACGCCATAAATCCTCAATTCAATTTGTAAAAATACTACTTTATTCAACGCAAAATCCAAATACAAGTATCGGTTCGGTCAATTCCTGATTCTTGTCATTTTTTGAAAAAAACGTAGTATGACTCAAATTACTGGTTTATCTTTGCGCCATGGTAAACAAAGTCATAGCAATACTTCTACTGTTTTTACTAAACATACCGTTGTTTAGCAAGTGGAGTTTTGTGGTGTATTACCAAGTCAACAAGAGTTATATTGCCAAAGAACTTTGTATCAATAAAAACAGACCCCAGCTTCATTGTGATGGTAAATGTTTTTTAGCAAAAAAGTTAAAGGCTGAAGAAGAGAAAGAACAAAAAGCAACCTCTGAGAAATTAGAAAAAATGCCCGAAATTGTACTTTTCTTCGATAACAATCCTGTTGACTTTTCAGGAAATAGCTCTTTTGAAGAGCTTCCTAAGCTCCATTCTTTCTCTTATTTAGAGCCGAAATACGGTTCTCCTCTTCTTGGGATTTTTCAACCTCCCAAAATCTAATCCAATGTTTCCTACAATGTAATGGAATGGCTCGTTTGAGGGCATGGATTGACTATTGCTTTATATTTCAGGATTTTAACTTGCGAGTGTTTAAGTACTTTTTGTGGTACTTTTGCCTTCGCTTGTCAATGGATTTCTTTAATACGAATCACGATAGTCATGAAAAAACATTTGTTATTAATCTTCGGAGTTTTTGTTGTTGTTGCCTGTCAAAAAAAATCGGACGAACCTAGTCCTGAAACTTATTTTGTGGCACCTAGTCATTTTCCTAAGCCTGTATATCCAATTGATTCTAATGTGATAACAGCAGCGGGTTTTGATTTGGGCAAAAATTTATTTTATGACGGAATCTTATCCAAAGATAGCACCATTGCTTGTGGGGAATGTCATCGACAAACCTACGTTTTTACCCATCACATGCACGATTTAAGTCATGGGATTTATGGAAGAGTCGGTCTACGGAATGCCCAGTCTTTACAAAACTTAGCTTGGCGTGAGCGTTTTCAATGGGACGGTAAAGCGGCTACTTTAAATGAACAACCTATTCTTCCTATCGAACATCCCGATGAAATGGATGACGATATTGATGATGTGGTTGCCCGAGTTGGTCGCCACAAAGGTTATCAAGATAAATTTAAGGCTGCTTTTGGTTCTGAAGGGGTCACAAAAGAGCGTTTGCTTAAAGCACTCGCTCAATTTATGCTGAGCTTAGTTTCGTATCAATCTCGATATGATAAATATATTCTAAAAGATGCATCGGCGAGTTTTACGCAAGATGAGTTAGACGGTATGAATTTGTTTAACTCAAAAGGATGCTCAAATTGCCATAAAGGCGTTTTGTTTACGGATGAAAGTTTTAGAAATAATGGACTTTCAAAATTCGAACGAACAAAGATTGAATATATTAATGAGAAGCCTGTGCTTCAAATTGTAGTAGACGAAGGTAGATACAGAGTTACAGGAAATACGAATGATAAATTCAAGTTTAAGGTACCAAGTCTTCGTAATGTTGCTGCTTCATCGCCTTATATGCACGATGGAAGGTACACCAGTTTACTCGAAGTATTGAATTTTTATGATGCGAGTGTACAAGACTACGGAACGTTAGACCCAGTTTTGCGACAATCCAATGGGCGCTTAGGTATTCAGATGACCGCAGAGGAGAAAAGAAAGATTATCGCTTTTCTGAATACACTCACAGACGACACTTTTTTAAAAGACAAACGCTTTGCAGAGCCTGATGGCTTTCCTGTAAGGTAAATCAAAAACATTATAAAAGACATTTTACAAAATGAAATCTTTATTCAAATCTTTATCAATTATTGCCTTTACGTTTTTGACAGTACTTTCATGTACTAAAGATGATGTAGAGCCGATTGGAGCGAGTGATAAAAACAACGTAAGCCTTGAGTTTGATAACTTGATGGGCGGGCAAAAAATTGTATTGGGTTCTACCACTGCAAAAAATGCTGCAGGGGAAGATTTTACCGTAACTACGTTAAATTATTTTATCAGTAATGTTTCATTGAAAAAAGTGGATGGTAGTACAGTTGACTTCAAAAATCAATATTTTTTAGTGCGCCAAGCCGATGCAACAACTTTGATTCAATCTTTAAAAGACGTTCCTGCGGCTGATTACAAAGAAGTCACTTTTACGATTGGTGTAGATAGTGTAAAGAGTGTTTCACCAGTGGAAGAACGTACAGGAGTATTAGACCCAGCGGGATTCTCGGATGATGGCATGTATTGGTCATGGAACTCAGGTTATATTTTCATGAAATTAGAAGGAACCTCAACAGCAGTAGCTGCAAATGCAGCTGGCTTAAGAAGATATCAGTACCATGTAGGTGGTTTTGGTGGTCGTACTAGTGTTACTCCAAATAACTTAAGAACCGTTACGCTTTCATTGCCAAGTACGATGACCGTGCGCAAAAGTATTGCTCCGACGATTCATTTTGTGGCTGATGTAACTAAGGTATTTTCTGGCACTACAACGCTCAAATTGGCCGATGCACCTGTAATTATGTCTCCTGCACTGGCTACTCCAATTGCCAATAATTACAAAAATATGTTTGTAGTAGACCACGTACACAATGACTAATATTTAGCCTATTGGGACAAATGTAGTTTGTCCCAATGGTTTATCCTATTAAAGTGATGCTAAGAAGATACGAACTTGAAAAGTGGCTTGAAGGCACTGGAATTGTGTTACTTCCTAAGCCAAGTATTGTCGAAAGAGCAATTGCCATTATTCGATTGACTAGCGAAAAGAGATTGATTTTTTGGCTGCTAATATTTCATATATTTTCATTTGCCTTGTTGCTCATGGGGATTTTATCAATCTAAATAAATGATGAAGCGAGTACACTTGATGATGTCAATGGTATTGCTGGGATTTTTGGCTTGCACTGATTCAGAAAAGAATCCTTCTATTCAGTTTGTGCAACCAAGTAATTTCCCTGCACCAACTTATGATATTTCTCGAAATCCAGTCACACCCGAAGGATTTGAGTTGGGTAAAGCCTTGTTTGCTGATCCGCTTTTGTCACGCGATAATACGATTAGCTGTTCAGAATGTCATAGCCAGAGTTTTGCTTTTACACATCATGGTCATGATTTGAGCCATGGGATTGATGGAAAAGTAGGAGCCCGCAACTCGTTACCAATTCAGAATTTAGCTTGGCAATCAGAGTTTTTTTGGGATGGTGGTGTTGGTGACCTAGATTTTGTTCCCCTCGCTCCTATTGAAAATCCCGTTGAAATGGATGAGAAAATTGGGGTTATTCTCGAAAAACTTCGTAAGACTTCCTACTATCCTAGTCAGTTTAAAAAGGCATTTGGAACAGAAGAAATCAATACACAAAGATTCTTGAAGGCACTTTCGCAATATATGTTGACTCTGGTTTCTGCTAATTCTAAATATGATAAAGTCATGAGAAAAGAAGCTGGAGCTGTTTTTACAGCGGATGAACTGGCAGGAAAGGATTTGTTTGAGCAAAAATGTTCTTCATGCCACAGTGGAGTTCTGTTTACAAATCAGTCCTACCGAAATAATGGATTGAGGATTCAAGGACCTGAAGATTTAGGACGTGGTAGAATTACCGAATTAGAAGCTGATAAATACAAATTTAAAGTACCGAGTTTGCGAAATATCGAAGTCTCTGGCCCTTATATGCACGATGGGCGATTTTATACCTTGGAGGCTGTTTTGAATCATTACACGGATGATGTTCAGAATACTCCCAATCTCGACCCTGTACTAAAAGGGGGTATTTCGTTGACCGAAGAACAAAAAAAGCAAGTGATTGCTTTTTTGAAAACGTTGACGGATAAGACTTTCTTAACCGATAAAAGGTTACAATAGTCTTTAAATTGGTCTCATTTTTAACTAGGTTTTTATGCGATTCAAGCTATTTTTACTCATATTTTGTTGTACCTTTTTTTTCGAAAGTAAAGCATGTGATATTTGTGGGTGCTCTAATGGGAATGCTTTTTTTGGAATATTGCCTCAATCCCACCGAAGCTTTTTAGGGTTGCGTTATCGCTATTCAAATTTTGATTCGCATCTCAACTCACAATTGCTGAAAACTAAAGAAAGTTTTCATACCACCGAACTTTGGGGTCGATTTTATCCTTTCAAGAAAGTACAAATTTTGGCTTTTGTACCTTATAACTTTAATTCACAAACACAAATTTTGCCAAATATCACCAACACGATTCAAGGATTGGGCGATATTACAGTATTAGGTCATTACAATGTGCTAAATACTTTTTGGGATAGTACTGCACATGCAGTAAACCACAATTTAATGTTGGGTGTAGGGTTAAAAGCTCCTACTGGTAGATTCAAATATGATTTGAATAGCTCAGAAGAAGTAGCCAATCCTAATTTTCAATTAGGTACAGGAAGTACAGATTTTTTGATAAATGCGATTTATACAGTACGCTATAATCAATGGGGTTTGAATACTGATTTGACCTATAAAATCAATACAAAAAATAGTAATCAGTATCAGTATGGAAATAAACTTACAACTGCTCTTACAGCGTTCTATACCAAAGATGTAGGGAAAGGGAATACCCTTATGCCAAATGCAGGAGTTTATTGGGAATATGCTCAAAATGACTATGATAAAGGCGTTTTAAATAAAGATACTGGGGGTTATATGGCCTCGGCCAATATAGGATGTGAAGCATTTTTTAAGAAATTTAGCCTAGGCTTTACGCATCAAATGCCCTTCTCGCAAGAGTTATCAAGAGGTGAATTAAAAGCTAATGCTCGTACCTCTGCTCATATTACTTTTATGTTTTAATCCAAAATTCAATAATGAAGACAATCTTATGCTCTGTGTTGGTACTTGCAGTAAGTTTCCAACAAGCTCCTAAAGACAAAAAACTAAAAGGCGAAAGTAAAAAAGAGATAGTGGCAATGGAGGCCAAAGACCCTGTTTGCAAAATGCACGCTGAGAAAGACACCAAGTTTACAAGTACCTACAAAGGCAAACAATATGGCTTTTGTAGCGTAGTTTGTAAGGAGATGTTTGATAAAAAACCTGAAAAGTTTGTGAAGAAATAAAGAAAAAGGGCTGGGAATTTCTTCCAGCCCTTTACTTTTGTGAAAATCTTTTAACGTAGGCTTTAAAAGTATTTACCTAAATCAACACAAACTATCGCTACAGTATGAGAAGTACATATATTATCAGAACAGTTATATTATTAGGAATGATTTTTATCCTTGTCGACTTGGGATTCTTTTTGAAGGGAGATTTTAATGAGGGATACATGGATTATTTCAGAATTATTGATTGGAGCTGTTTTGGTTATTCTTTATACCAAGTATTTCAACTGAGTCGATATCGTTTGCCAGAACAAATGATGAGTAAATTGACCATTCGTTTGGTCGCATTTACCCTGATTTACTTTTTGTTTATATTTGTGTTCAAGAGTTATGCCGTGCCAGCAGGGGTATTTATTGGACATATTTTGATTTTAAGAAACGAATTAAAGGGAATTGGGTAGGGTTGTTGAAATTGTTCTTAGATAAATTCATGAAAAAAATTAAGCCCGATGGATAGTTTTTCTATCAATCGGGCTTTTTGATTGGTAACTTCTATCGTCCTGTAAGTATTTGTGGTTAGGTGGATAGATGTTTTTAGTTGTACTCAAATTCAGCTATCTATGTTTTAGATTACTGTTTTTTACCTTCAAAACTCATTCCCATTGCTTCGAGTTTGACGCCATTAACTTTTCCTGTGTCATCTCTTACAAATTGGACTTTTGCTTTGCCATCGGCGTCATACTTATCAGGCTCGAGCTCTGTTAATGCGCCACCTTGTCCACCAGCGTTGAGTATTACTTTTCCGTCTTTAATTTCGACTTCGATAAACTCAAAAGGCAAACCCGTCATTTTGTATTTTCCAGCATAATCACTTAAATCTTTCGACTTTGAGGGTTCAATCGCTTGTGCTGGTGTACTATTTCCCAATTCATCCTTGAAGGCTGTTCCCATAATTACCATCAACGAACCTTCTGCTTTTGGATTTTGGAAAACAATATACAAATCATGTGTGCCATCTGTTGGGTTAATTGGTACGTTTAATGGTGAAGGGGCAAATCCTGCTTTATCACTGGCTTCTAAGAATGCAGATTCTCCGACGAGTTTACCCGTTGGTGAATCAAGATGAATTTCGACTTTTCCCCCTTGTGCGTTTAGTTGTGCTTTTGGCGCTGCCGCTAATAACTCTAATTGTTTGATATTTGTCAAATCCGCATTTTTTAATACGATATAAGAACCTGATTTGCTAGGAATCATTAGTTCGTTGCCTCCAAAACTCATTTTTGAAACAGCCTCATATTGGTCGTATCCGTGTGGGCTGATTCGTGGGTTGCGTAAAGTAAAAGTTTGTTCGGAACTCAATGATGGAATACCGTTTGCTCCTTGGTCTTGATAAGAGGCACGTAAGATATATACACCTTGACCCTTATCACCAGCGCCAACTTTTGCAGTAAAGCTACCTTTTGTCGGAAGAGTTTCTTTTGCTTTTTCGTCTGCCAAATTCAAGATATATTTTACCATTTCAGCTGCATCGCCAGTTGATAATTGTGGGTGACCCGCCATGGCTACTTCGCCCCAAACTCCGCTACCTCCAGAGATTACTTTTTTGGTCAAACGCTCCAAAGCACCAGCATCGCCTTTGTATTTTTTTGCCACTTCACGGTAAGTTGGGCCTACCGATTTTTTGTCCATACTATGACACGCTTGGCAATCACTCGCATCGATTAATTTTTTACCTTTTACCAAACCTGTGCTTGCATCCGCCGAACGGTGTCCTTGTGCAATGGCAATTTTATCAAATCCTTCTGCCAAGTAATCAATATTTACTGCTACTTGTTCTGGTTTGATTTTACCATTTTCAAGACTACCATCTTCTTTATCTTTTACTTTTACCTCATAGTCAAATGACTTGTTTGGGAAGAAGAAAGTTTTATTGCTTTTTGGTAAATCAAAAGACAAAACAGGAGGCTCGTTTCCGGCTGATACTTCCATGGCTTGGGTACTAATACCACCTTTCCCGTCCGAGACTGTCAGTGCTACATTGTAAATTCCAGCCTTTGTGAGTGTTACATCTGCTGATGGCGTTGTGATTACTTTATTAAAGCCATTTTTCGAAGAAATTTTCCAAGAATAGGTCAACGCATCGCCATCTGCATCTTTTGTACCTTTTGAGTCAAGGCGAAGTTTAAATGGAAGTGCTCCTCCCATTTGGTTGGCAGCCATTTGAATAGCTGGTTTACGATTGCCACCGTTGTATTCAATACGAATCAAGCGGGCATCGTCGTTGGCCGTAAACCAACCCGAACCGTACTCGAGCATATACAAATCGCCATTCGCATCAAATTCCATATCCATTGGATTACTAAAGCGATAGCTTGGCATAAACTGTTCCATATCGGTCAGATTACCTTGTTTATCCATGGTTACAGCCATAATCCATCCTCGCATCCAGTCATATACCAACAATTTTTCATTGTAGTATTTTGGAAAAGCACGTTTTGCATTTTTGAAATCTTCACTATAAAATACGGGTCCTGCCATCGCATTGCGGCCACCGCTACCAACTAGTGGAAACTCAGCCGAGGCAGCATAAGGATACCAAATAAATGCTTTTTGAGCAGGAGGTAGTACTTTCAAACCAGTATTATTGGGTGAAGTATTAGTTGGAGCAGCGGCATCCCATTTTTCTAATGAAACATTTTTAACGAAGTCATATTTATTGTAAGCTTTGTTATCACCTACAAAATGAGGCCAGCCAAAATTGCCAGGTTTACGCGCTTGTCCTACTTCATCATGTCCTTCTGGTCCTCGGTCGGCCGCTGGTTTGCTAGCATCTGGCCCCACCTCGCCCCAATACACATATCCCGTTTTTTGATCGACCGAGATACGGAATGGGTTACGGTGTCCCATTGTATAAATTTCTGGACGAGTGTTTGGTGTACCCTTTGGAAACAAATTTCCTTCGGGAATAGTATAAGAACCGTCGGCTGTCGGTTTGATACGAATAATTTTTCCTCTTAAGTCGTTGGTATTAGCCGAAGATTTTTGAGCATCCCAAGGAGCACGGTCGGGGCGTTCGTCACTAGGGCTGTAGCCGTTTGAGCCGTGAGGGTTGGTATTGTCACCTGTCGAGAGATATAAATTCCCCATTTTGTCCCAAGCAATAGAACCGCCTGTATGACAACATTGCTCACGCTGAGTAGGAATGTCCAATAGAATCTTCTTTGAAGACATCACTAATTCATCGCCCTTCAATTCAAATCTAGCTAATACGTTTTTAGATTCTTTTGGATCAGAATAATACAAATAGATCCAATGGTTTTGCGCAAAATTTGGGTCTTTGTTCAAACCTAATAATCCATCTTCTGCTTCAGATTCTTTACCTTCTCTATCTTTATATTTAGTACTTACTTCAATGTTGGCAATCGTTTTAAGCTGTTTTGTTTTCAAATTATACAAACGAACAGCTCCATGACGCTCGATAAACAAGATACGTCCGTCATTCAACACGCTCAATTCCATTGGCTCGTTGAGCTTTTCTTCTAAAATAACTTTAGCAAAACGGTTTTCTTCTGGACGAGCTTTTGAAAAATCCAAAGGCTTCGGCGAATCTCCACCCATCACATAGTTTAATCCCGCCCAAACGTGGTCTAGGAAAAGAGGTTCTGCAAAGGTTTCATCGGTATGACCCATAGCAGTATAGAACGAGCGACCGCCGTCAAATTCGTGATACCAGCTGATAGGATGGTCATCTCCATTTTTACCACCTATATAGCTTTTCTCATCAATTTTTACCACTACATTGATTTTAGGATTGATGTTTTTGAAGCTATAAAACTCATCACTACGCTCAAACTCACTTGGCATATTCTTGGTAGCCCAACTGTTTTTGTCGACTACAAAGAATTTACCTTTTTGAACATTGCTTGGGGTCATTGGGTGGTCAAGAAAATAAGCGCCTGCCAACTTGCCATACCACGGCCAATCATACTCGGTATCTGTAGCAGCATGAATACCCAGATAGCCACCACCTGCTTGAATATAGCGCTCAAATTCAGCTTGTTGTGTTGGGTTTAGTACGTCGCCTGTTGTACTCAAAAATACGACAGCATTGTATTTACGAAGATTTTCATTGGTAAAGGCATTCGCATCTTCTGTGAGGTCAACAGAAAAGCCTTTTTCTTTACCCATTTTTTGAAAAGCTGCTTTGCCTACTTCGATAGATGCATGTCTGAATGCAGCCGTTTTGCTGAAAACTAATACTCGTTTACCTACATTTTGAGCATAAGTACCAAACTGAAGAATGGTACAGCCCAAGGCTAACAACAAGAGATTCAGTTTTCTCCATTGATTGAAAAGAAGATTCTTCATTGGAATAGTGTTCTGAAGGGTTGTGTTAATTGGATAAGTTAAATTCTAAAAAGGTATATTTTTATTATTTTCCCATTTTGAGACAATAATACTTGATTTTTTAGAAGTAGCAAAATATTTACATAAATTTGTAATTATCCGCCATGATTGTGTAGACCGATGGTGTAGAGTAAAAAGTAAAATCAAAGTGCTTTGTTTGACAGCAATAAAAGTTATTTTGAGCTTGTAGTTACGAATTAAAAAGTAGAAGGTATCACATGAAGAGAAAAATTGATTTGAATGGTTTTTTGGAAAATAAACAAAATTTTATTCCCCATCTATCAATAGATAGTGTCATTTTTGGTTTTCACCAAGACCAGTTAAAAGTCTTGCTTTTGAGGGTTCATGATTCGGGTGTGTGGAGTTTATCGGGTGGTTTTGTTCGGATGGATGAGGGTATCGACCCAGCGGCATTGAGGATTTTAAGAGAAAGAACAGGGTTAGAAAACATCTATTTGGAGCAATACCATACATTTGGTCATGAAGAGCGCTCCAAGAACAATACCTTGGCAGATATTCTTGATTTTGGACATACAGAGGAATTTAGAAATTCTTGGCTCAACAAGCGTTTCGTATCGATTGGCTATTATGCTTTGGTAGATTTTTCAAAAGTAAATCCAACACCAGATTCCTTCAGCGACAAGGCTGCATGGTTTGATTTAAAGGATTTGCCCCCAATGATTTTTGACCATCGTCAAATGATTGACAAGGCCTTGGAAAGTCTTCGTGCCAATTTAGATACCAAACTGGTAGGTTTTAACCTATTGCCCGAAACCTTTACCATGCCCGAACTCCAAAGTCTTTATGAGACCGTTTTGGGGTATCCGCTTCGCAGAAATAATTTTCAGCGAAAAATGCTTAGTATGGATATCTTGGAGAGAATCGAAAAACTATATACTGGTGCTGCAAATAAAGCTCCTTATCTATACAAGTTCAAAGCGCCATCTGTGGAGATTGCTGATGCGTTGTAAGTTTCTGATTATTAGTTTCTTGTATTAAGAAAGAACAAGTTGATTTTGCTAGGTTCACCCTGATTTTTTACCTTTAGTGCTAATTTAGGTAAAAAAGCGTTTCTCAATATTAGACAGAGGATTGAAGAAAAATACCTTGGGACATAGATTAACAAGGGGAATTTTATTTAATACTTAATCAAGATAAAGTATTAAATAATAAAGAGTAATTTGCGGAAAACTTACTGTACTTACCCTTTCAAAATCCCTGATTAATTATGAGAAAAATTTCGCATTTACAGCTTTTGTTGTTTTTGCTTTTAGGCTTAAACACGTTTGGACAAAAAACTAAAAAACTTTATACCTTTCCTATTGGTGCGCAGGCATATACTTTTCGAAATAGCTTTCCTAATGGAATCACTGCAACGCTCGATACAATCAAAGCATTAGGAATCACCGAACTCGAAGGGAATGTCCCAAAAGGAATGGAAGCAACGGAGTATCTTAAATTATTGAAAGAGAGGAATATAAAGGTTCCTTCGACAGGTGCTGGGTATGAAGAGATTGTTGCAAATCCTATGAGTGTGGTTGAAAATGCCAAAAAGCTAGGAGCTAAATATGTGATGGTGGCATGGATACCTCACAAAGATGATTTTGATATTTTTGAAGCACAACAAGCGGTAGAAGATTTTGATAAAGTTGGAAAAGTTTTGGCTGAAAATGGTATTACTTTTTGTTATCATATTCATGGATATGAGTTTATTCCGTATCAGGACGGAACGCTGTTTGACTTTATAGCTCGACGCACTAATCCTAAGTACGTTTCTTTTGAGCTAGATATGTTGTGGGCGTTTCATGGTGGCGCCAATCCCGAAGGACTTTTGGACAAGTATCCCACCAGATTCAAAATGCTACATGTAAAAGATTTACGTAAGGGCGTACAAGGAAATCATTCTGGTTCGACTCCCGTAACCAATGATGTGACTTTAGGCACTGGGCAAATCGACGTGGCGGGTATTATCAGAAAGGCTAAAAAACTAGGAATTAAGCACTATTTTATCGAAGACGAAAGCCCTATCCAAAATATTCAAGTGCCACAAAGTATTGCCTATTTGAAAAGCTTGAAAGAATAAGTCAGAGTGTTGAGATAGGTGTTGCTTTGCGATTTTCACAAAAAAACTGTAACTATGTAGCTCAATCCAACAGACTTTGTGATGAATTCAGTACACCGTTCGGCTTTTGCGAATGACCCTCGAAATGTTTATACGATTCCTGCTTTTAGTATCCATCTCCTCAACGAAATTTTGATAATTCAACATAGCGAATCTGTCCCTGATACAAGTATCAGGGGCTTTTTTGATTTACCAGTTGGTCATATCGAAATTAATTGGGTTGTGTTTGAACATCCGATGGGCTATTTGGTACAAGTTAATTTAGTGGGTGATTTGTTACAAACCCATTGTAATTGTGAGTCCTCCAAAGTTAAAATGTGTCCTCATCAAGCGCAGGCTTTGCACAATATTCAGAAGCACCAAGATTTATTGATTTTCTTTGACGATGCCTTACGTTTTAGAAAGGTACGCGCCAAAGCTTATGATTATGGTTTGGAAGCTGAACCTGATTTGATGAAGTATTTTCGTTTACTTTATCAGGAAAAACAAACACATATTCTACCCAAAAATCCTGCCCTTTTTGCCTTTACAAACGATACTAAGGTGGCTTTGCAAGACCAATTATTGTCGGCAAATCATTGGCAACATTTGTCTAATACACAAGGACATGAAAATCTGATTGTAGTTTTTAAATTGCATAAATACTTTGATCACTTTCATTTAGAGCTATATCAAGCTGATTTTACCAAGGAGGGAAAACCTAAAAATCCATTGATTTCAAGAGCGCCACTAGATAAAATTTGGCAAATTGACCAACCCGACGTATTGAAGTTTTTTATGGCTGTGGCTCGCTTTCAGCATAATTATGAGCAGACGCCTCCCGAAGAGGATTTAGCTAGTTTGAAAGCACTTGTCAAAAATCCTTTGGCTTTACCGATTTTTTATCATAATCATAAAACTTCTGTCAATATTGCCTCACAGTCGATTGTGCCTGTGCAATTGAGTACGCTTCCCATCGAGTTACAGTTGGAGGTCTTTCAGCAAAATGAGATGTATGAAATAAAGGTATACCTTCAAGTAAACGGACAGGTATATCCTCTGCAAGATTTGACTTTAAAATATGGCTATTTTATTCAAATTCATCAAACGATGTATTTGGTAGATAATCTTCATTTTCTCAAAGTAATTTCCTTTTTTAGAAGACATAATTATTACCTCGTCTTGCATGAATCAAAATATACAGAGTTTCAAAAGGAGATTCTCGACCCACTTGAAAGACATGTTCGTGTCAAATATTCCTATTTAAAACCAGCAAGTCCTGAGCAAATTCAGGAGGTAAATCTCAATCAAGCTTTGGTTAAGATGATTTATTTGTCTGAATATGAGGATTATATCTTGCTGACGCCAACGATGGTTTATGGCGAAGTAGAAATTCCTGTTTTGTCCAAAAAACAACTTTATGCCATTGACCGAAAAGGCAAGCCTTTTACCCTCCCTCGTAATGAGCCTGAAGAACAACGTTTTTTGGGAATATTAATCAGACAACATCCAGATTTTGAAGAGCAATTATATCAGGAAAGTTTTTATTTACACCGAAAAAGATTTTTAGAAAATGAATGGTTTTTGGATGCGTTTGAGGTTTGGCGAGAACAACAAATCAAAATTCTAGGATTTAATGAATTTAAGAAAAGTAGATTAAGTGCGCATAAGGCTAACGTGAGTGTGGTGGTTAATTCGGGTATGAATTGGTTTGATACGACTATCAAAATTCAGTTTGGGAAACAGAGAGTTTCGTTGAAGCACCTACAGAAAACAATTAAAAACAAAGAAAAATATGTTACTCTCGACGATGGCTCTTTGGGTATTTTGCCTGAGTCATGGGTTGCTAAATTTGCGGAGTATTTTCAAGCTGGGGAAATAGTCGAAGAAACTTTGCGAGTTCCACAATCCCGTTTGGGAAGTCTTGAAGAACTTTTTGATGCCGAAATGTTGACGCAAGAAGTCAAAGCTTTAAGTCAAGACTTTAAAGATAAGATTGAAAATCTTGACAAGATAGAGCCTATCCAAGTTACCTCTTTACTTCATGCTCAGTTGCGGAGTTATCAATCTGAGGGTTTGAATTGGCTGGCTTATTTGAATCAGTTGTGTTTAGGAGGCGTATTAGCCGACGATATGGGTTTGGGCAAAACGCTTCAGGTATTAGCTTTATTTTTATGGCAAAAAGAAAAAAGTACGCTTAAAACAAATTTGGTGGTTGTGCCTACTACTTTGATTTTTAACTGGTTAAAAGAAATTGAAAAGTTTGCGCCTACTTTAAAAGTGCTAGTCATGCACGGCCCCAATCGTCCTGAAAATACAATTGGTTTTGAGGAATATGATGTTGTTATTACGACCTATCATACACTTTTGTCTGATGTAAAGTTTTTACGAAAATACCTGTTTAATTATATTGTTTTGGATGAGTCCCAAGCTATCAAAAACCCTGAATCACAGCGATATAAGGCTGTTTGTATGTTGCAAAGTCGACATCGTTTGGTGATGACAGGTACGCCCATTGAGAATAATACCTTCGATATTTATGCACAGTTTTCTTTTGCTTGTCCAGGACTTTTAGGAACAAAGCGATTCTTCAAAGAATATTATTCTATGCCAATTGATAAGTTTAAAGACTTGTCAAGGGCTCAAGAATTACAACAAAAAATCAAGCCATTCGTCCTTCGAAGAACCAAACAACAGGTAGCCAAAGAACTTCCCGAAAAAACTGAAATGGTACTTTACTGTGAAATGAGCACCGAGCAAAGAAGGGTTTATGAAGCTTATGAGCGAGAGTTTTGGGATTATTTGAATACAAAAAAAGAAGGGGATATTCCGAAAGAAAGATTACATATTTTACAAGGTTTGACTAAACTCCGCCAGATATGTAACTCGCCTGCCTTGCTCAGTGATGAAGAGTTTTATGGACATGAATCAGCCAAATTGCAAGTTTTGATTGAAGAGATAGAAAACAAATCTCCGAAGCATAAAATATTGGTTTTTTCACAGTTTGTAGAGATGTTGGAGTTGGTCAAGAAAGAATTGCAACTTCGAGATATCCCTTTTAGTTATCTGACAGGACAGACCACAAATCGCTCAAAGGTGGTGGAGCAATTTCAGAATGATGACCAAATTAGGGTATTTCTGATAAGCTTAAAGGCTGGTGGAATAGGGCTTAATCTTACCCAAGCCGACTATGTATATTTGATAGATCCTTGGTGGAATCCTGCCGTAGAAAATCAGGCGATTGACCGAGTGTATCGAATAGGACAGCAAAAAAATGTGGTAGCTGTTCGTTTGATTTGTCCAGATACAATTGAAGAAAAAATGATGACATTGCAGTCTAATAAACAACATTTGGCGAATGAGCTTATTAAAACTGACCAAGATATGTTACAAAGTATGACAAAAGATGATTTGTTGAACTTGCTAAAACATGGATAGATAGGATTTTTTGTTAAAAAACAATCTTGTAAAAATGCAAAGGTGCTAAAACAATCATTTTATGTTTCAGTGCCTTTGCATTTTTTCTTAAAACTTACTTTATTACACTTGGATACAAAACACCGTCAAGATTAGTCATTGAGAGTCCCAACAATTTTGCCACAATTGGCGCAATATCTTCGAGTCCCATCGTTGGAATTACCACATCAGATTTTATATCAGCGCCGTAAGCGATGAATCCAGTTTCTATTTCTTTGAAATTTGGAAAATAGCCATGAGTTCCACCTTTGGCTGGTTTTAAGAATGGTTCTTCAAAAGAATCTGAAAACGAAAATCCTTGTTTGGCTGTCAGTGCAAGAGCTGCTTCTGGGTCAGCGCCAATAGCTTGGTAATCTTCTGGCTTTACAATATCGAATAACTTCTTGGTGCTAGCTGGCAAATCTGCCAAGATTTGTTGAACCTGCTTAAGTGTTTGTTGGTCTTTTTTATCTTTCAAATACAAAAATGCCATTCCGCCTTGTGGGTGGAAAGTGGCTTTCCAATTTCCTCTATCTTTCTTTTTTTCCATCAAACCAGCTTTTACAAGCCATGTATTAGGAGAAAGTTGTGCATGAATATTCACAAATCCATGATCACCGACAATCAAAAATGTAGTACTATCCTTGATACCTGCACGTTCGGCAGCTTCCATAATTTTACCTACAGCACGGTCAGCACCTGCGATAGCTCTCATGACACTTGGACCATTACGACCTTCTTTATGTTCAAAATGGTCTAGGTTGAAAATGTGTACAGTCGTCAAATTTGGTTTGTATTTTTCCAATACGTAAGCTGCCATTCTTGCAATATTTTCATCCATTGTCAAGTAATCGCTATCCATCGCTTTGGCAGTTAATTTGCCTGTTGCTTCACGTTCAATTTCTTCAAACAACCCTTGTGGTTTTGCAAATTTGCGCATTTGAATCAATGGATCTGCTACATTTTTTTCAATTTCAGTTTCTGGAATATTATAATCTACGGTTTGTGTACCCACTGTTACAGGCCAGTGGATAGAGGCTGTTTTAAGCCCTTTTTTATGTGCTGCATCCCAGATGGTTTCTGATTTAATCAAGTTGTTTTCCCAGTTCCAACGACCAGTTTGTCCTGTTGGCTCGAATGGAGTATTATGAAAAATCTTGTGTTTATTAGGTAAAACTCCTGTCACAATCGTAGTATGCGAAGGATAGGTAACAGTCGGAAATACACCTCTTACACCATCCGAAGAGGCACCTTGTTGAGCCATTTCATGAAGGTTTGGCGTAGGCCACTCAGCCTGACGATAAAAGTCTGGACGAAAACCGTCAATACTAATAACAACAACATACTTTGATTTTTGGGCAAATGTTATCGAAACCGTGGTCAACAATAACATTAGAAAAATAGCTTTTTTCATTTTTGGATATTTAAAGGTAGGATAAAAAAGGCTGTTAGAGCATCCATCTGACCTAACAGCCTGAAGGAGTATTAGTGCTGAATTGGGAATGATGAATTGTGATTATAAATATCTAATTATCAGAATTTTAATCTTAAAGTCAAATTGACAACTTGGTAAGATATGATGAGTTCACAATTCACGATTAATAATTCATAATTCACGCTCACTAGAATGCGTATCTTAAACCAAGTTGAATACGCCAAGGAGTTCCGCCTGCGGTTGATTGCTTACGACCAGCGCCACTTTCCACAGTGTAAGTATAGTTTTTAGTGGTTTGATCAAAACCAGTCATCGTTACCAAGTTGATATTACCATGGTTATAACTTACACCTTGAGTTTTATCCAAAAGGTTCATAAAGTTGAAGCAGTCGGCAGATACAGATAGCGTTCTACTAAGAATTTTTATATCTTTTGTTAAACGCAAATCAACGGTATAGTAAAATGGATTGACACCACCATTACGCTCTGCTACTTTACCAATGTTTTGTCTGATATAGTTTTTAACACTTTCCGTTACTTCTGGGTTATCCAATAATCCTTGAATACCTTTTCTGATTGGTTCTGGAACGCTTGGGTTATTTGGATCAAATACAAAAGCTAAGTCATTTGTTAATACGAAGTCACCATTCAAACTTTTATTACCACCTACCATGAATGAGTAGCGTGTACCTCCAACACCATTGAGGATAGCACCTAATTGGAATCCTTTTACGCTTGGAGTAGCCGCCGAAATCACTAATTTGTCTGAAAATTGGTCATCAGAGTATGATACTGTTTGGTCACGAGGGTCGTCTACAACTGGTCTGAAGGTCGAAGTATTAGCTACACAACAGTTGAAAGAGGTATTATCTTTTGTGTCATTTTTGGTGTAACTAATTGATAAATAGCCATCTTGGCCGATTTTCATACTTGCGTCCAACACAATAGCGTATTGGTCTAATACACCTGTCGACTCTAATTCTAACACACGACCAAGATTTTTATCTTTTCTACCTTGAGTCCAGTCTGTTGAGCCATTGGCAGGAATGGTATTAGCAGGAACGTAAACACCACGGTTAGCTTCGTTACTCAGTCTGAAATAAGGCTCGTCAACAATGTTTCGGTCATAATATACATAGTTGTTGACAGTTTTTGACCAAAGTAAATTTACCCCAGCTCTAAATCTTTCGTTGAAAAATCTATTATACGAAAGGTTCATTTTGTAAATAGAAGGTACTTGGAAATCCTTGCTTACTGCGTTGATTGTAGATACATAGCTTGCTCCCGCAGGAATGCCAGGTGTCGTAGATGGATTGTTGCGATACGAAACAAAATCAGGGAATGGAACACCAGCACCTGAAATGTCAATTGAGCCTACCATCGTACCACTGTTTTGGATATTGTTCAATTGCAAGTATGAAACTGGTTGTGCTGAGAAAATACCACCACCCAACTTAACAATATCTTTTTGGCGACCTTTTACGTCCCATGTCAACTGGAAACGAGGTTGGATATTGTTATAATCAGCTAAAGTATTGTTTGTTTTGATACCTAAACTTGTTTCGGTCTTAGGATTTGCATCGCCCTGACGGAAGAAAATTGTAGCATCATAACGCAAACCAAGCATGGCACTCAAATTGGGTGTTGGGTTAAAATCAACTTGCGCAAATAGCGCTAAGTCAAGCAATGATTGTTTAACCGCTGGATTAACCAAGGGTACTTCTCTCGCATAACGACTTGGCTTTTGGTCAATAAAATCTTGTAAACTGTTGAAGAAAAAGCGACCGTTCATTTCGTTCACAATTGTTGAATTCAAAAACGTCAACATATTGTCAGTACCGAATTTGTAGTTGAAGGCACCCTTGCGCAAATAGGTTGTATTGGCCAATTGGATTGTTTTATCTCTTGTTGTTTCAGTACCAAAACGTTGTCCACCAAACTGTACGGTTCTAGTTTGTGTCGCACTCGGATTACTAGCCGTTGGAATCACCGAGCGAACGGTAATGATAGCTCTTGGAATATTGGCACTTGGTAAATCGTCATTGACAATATAATCGCGAGCTACAGTTTGGAATTGTACTTTTAGCTCATTGGTTATATCTGGACTCAATGAAGAACGAAGAGAGACTAATGTGCTGTTTTCGAGTGACTTAAATCCAATCCAGCTTTCGAGTAGGTTAATATTGGAGTTATCAGAAGTAGAATTCGGACTAAACCATGTAGTAAGGTTATTACGGAAAGTAAGTTTATTTTTATCATTAATCTGCCAATCTAATCGGGCAAAAAGTGCATTCGCTTCGGTTTGTCTCGAAAAATCACCATACTGTTGGGTGTTTTTCATACCATATTTTGCTCTTGCTACCTCGATTAACTTATCCAAATTTTCTTTGGTAATCCCAAAGTTTTGTTCCTGTGTTTGGTTATACACTGGCGCAATCTGGTAAGGAATCGTTTCTGTCTGACGGTCATAAGCTACGAAGTAGTGAAGTTTATCTTTTACGATAGCTCCACCCAATGAAAAGCCATATTGTTTTTGGTCAAAAACTGTAGTACGTGGAGTTCCGTTGATATTGTACTCACTAGCCAAAGGAAAAAGCTTATTTCCTAAAAATGTTGCTTGATTGGCACGTTGGAAGAAAAAGGCCGAACCTTCTGTTTTGTTTGTACCATTTTTGGTAACAGCATTCACCGAACCGCCCCCTTGACGACCCTGTGTGACGTCGTAGTTATTGGTTGAAACCTGATACTCACGAATTGCTTCTTGTGAAATAGTATAAGGTCCATTACCGATTGCGCCGTTGGTGTACATATTACGAGCATTTACACCGTCCATGGTTACGTTGGTCGAAGAGCTGCGCTGGCCACCAAAGCTACCATTTTTACCTTGGAGTGGAGACAATGCCGTTAGAGCCGTAAAGTTTCGTCCTTCCATAGGCAATTGCTTCATCTGAAGAGAGGTCACAGCGATAGCTGCTCCAGCACGTTCGGTTTCTTTGTTGACAAAATTGGCGCTTACTACAACTTCTTTCAGTTCTGTATTGCTTTGCTTTAATTGAGCATTTACTCTCAACTTATCGCCTTGATTTAAAGCATAATCTGTGAACTTGGTTGTTTGATATCCAACAAATGAAATCGTAACCGAGTAAGGCTTACCCAAAGGAAGCTGTTGAATCTGGAATTCACCCTGCGCATTGGTGACAGTTCCAGTCTGAAAGCCTGTTGATTCATTTCGGACTTTAACAGAAACGCCTGGCATAATCTCGCCACTTTCATCAGTAATTTTTCCTAAAATGGTGGCGTCTGTACCTTGTGAAAATGAATTAAATGAGATAAACAGCCCTAAAAAAGTAAGGATAGTTTTTAGCTGTTTTAGAAGATTTGAATACTTTTTTAAAGTAGTAAACGTGAGCATAAACATGTATGTGTTTTGTTGAGGCCACAAAAGTATGACGACATTTTATGCTCTTTATCTGCTTTTTCTAATATGAACAAATTTTCATTTTGAGGTAACCTCCATTTTAAAAACCATGATTTTTAGTGACTTAATAGGTATGATTTGATATTGTTTAGGTAAAATATTTTTAATGGTTCGGAGTAAAATAAAAAATCCCCACCGAAGTGAGGAATCTTATAACAGCGTTAGATATGTTCTGACACCAATCAAATTTCAATAAGTAATAGGACATCAAACATATTTACGTTGTAGTTTTTACAAATTTTGTGCCGATAGTTTTCTACAAATTAATTTTTGAAGTAATCTTCAAAATATCATAAGCGGCTTTCTGAAGGTTTATGTATTGCTCGGGGATGAGAAGAATCGTTTCTTCGTCGTCTTTGAGCAAGGTTTTAGGTTGAATCAAGGTAATAGAACTTAAGTCTAGTTCTTTACCTTCCAGTATTTCAATACCCTTCTCAAGCATGGTTTCGGTATTATCACCCACTAACTGAAGATTGTCAAAATCTGGAATTTCCTGAAAATGCTCGGTTACATAAAGCCCTAGAGTGGCGGTATAGGAGGCAAAAAGGTGATTCAGTACCGAAAATTTATGAACTTCCTTAATACTCGTTTGCTTACTTTTGGGTTCAGAGAACATCCTTTGAAATGCCGATGCCAAGTTGGCCGTTTTGACATATACATCTTTGCGCGCTAATTTGTAAGGCAAATAATGAAATTGATTCCCTAAATACAAGCCTCTTACTTGTCTGAAATATTCTAAATTGGCCTTCAACATATCGATTAAGACCTTCTGGAGCTTTTCTTTTTCCCAACTTGGGAATAAAAAATAACTTGCTATAAACGAAATACCACCACCAATAAAGGTATCCATTACTCTTTCTTCGAGTATCGAAATATTCCCCATACCTAAGAAATCATAAAGAATAAGTACAAATGGGGTCATAAACAATACACTCACTACATAGTTTTTTCGCTGGAAACTATATGCGCCGAGCATACAAAGTAACAAAATGGCAAACAATACATTTTTGTTATGTTGATAGGAAAGGATTAATAAACCAAAAATTGCCCCGACAATCGTTCCAATTAATCGATGATAGTTACGCTCCTTTGTGAGGCTAAAGGCAGGCTTCATGATTACCATAATGGTGAGCAAAATCCAATTGCTATGCAAAAACTCAAAAGATTGAGCAATGATAAAACCAACTAGCATGACTAATGCCACTCGTAAGGAATGTCGAAATATCTCCGAATCGAAGGTTAGGTTTTCTCGAAAAATCTTAGGCTCAAACTCTTGGTGAGAAATAAATTGGTCGGTAGCCAAATCGCTGGATGTAAGCGTTTTTTTCTTTCTATTCTTAAAATTGCCAACTATTTTTTTTAGCCTTGAAAAGATATTCTTTATATTAACTTCTATATTTTTGAGTGCGCCGATACTCAGTGCTGTAAAGCTATGTTCTTCGGCCTGCGCTTCCAAATCCAACACAGCGAGGTGTAAATCTTGTAGTTTTCGAGGAATCATCGGCGAAAGATGCGGCGTTGTTCCCATTTTGAGGTCGTATCCAATCTTCTCTAGTTCATCTGCCAGCAAGGTCAGAATATCTTTGTACTTATTGAGAATACCTACACTATCAAACTGCTTGTGAAGATTTTGATAATTGTAAAAAGTAGACATAATTTGCTCAAACAAATCGATTATATCTACAAATACAATTACCAAAAAGCGGCCTTCTTGTGTAGACTCTCGAACAATCTCTCTTGTTTTAAAAAGCATTTCGCGCGTGGCGTCCTGCTTTTCATTTACACTAATTTGTGCTTCTATTAGCTTTTTGTAGTTCTCATCGTAATCAACACCTTCATCATAAAATGAGGCTTTTATCTTCATGAATTTTGCTACTTCTACGATTGAATCTCCTAGCGATTGTTGTGCAATACGATAAGGCATGATTCGGTACAACGATAAACTTAGGGCAGTATACCACAATCCACCCGACAAAATATACACAGGATGCATCATGATTTCTGGAAGTGGACGGATATCGCCTATACTGAGTGTCATTACGAGTAGTGCTGCTGTACCGATTGATGCAGCACGTAGCCCATAGACATAAAACATCGAGAAAAGAAAACTAAAACAAGTAATTAGTAGACCCAAAATTGGAATAGAGAGATTCGCAAATCCTACTAATAATGCTACCAAGGCCACAATACCAGTGGTTGTTAGCATTGCGTTTCGTCTATGAACAATCGGCCCGGGCGAATCTACCACGCTAGCACACAAGGCTCCCAAAGAAATAGTTATGCCAATATTGATTCGGTCAAACTCAAGCATAAAAAGACTTGGAAACAAAACCCCAAAGGTGATACGAAGCCCATCTCCAAAATAAGAGCTTAGGACGAAATGCTTGATTTCGTTGGTTGGTCTTTGTGCACTATTGAGCATAATATTCAAGATTAAGATTACTTATTCGTACTATATTCAATGGTAGGTTTTGGCTTTATGAATACACAACTATTTTACAAAGAAAAAGGGTATTTCGCTACAAAATACCCTTTTCTTTATTTAATCTTGGAATAACTTGATTTGTTTCAAATTATCAAAAGTTAATGGTTTTGTAATAAATCCGTTTACTTCCTCAAATCCCTTTGCTCGTTCTATATCGGCTGGATTTATCGATGAGCTTACGACATAAATCGGAATATCCTTATCAAATTTCTCCTTTATTTTGGAAAACTCTTCCAAAAACTCCCATCCGTCCATGACTGGCATATTTATGTCTAATAAAATCAAATCGGGAATTACTCCATCAGCATCCTTGAGCTCATTGAAATAATTGAAACCTGCTAAGCCATTTTCGAAAATGATTAAGCTTTTACAAAAGTTCTTGGAGACCAATAATTTTTTTACCCAAAAGCCATAAATGTTGTCGTCATCTATGACACAAATAGTTTCTACAGGTTTCATCAAAATGTAATCTTAAATGTTGTACCAATGTGTTCTTGACTTATTACCTCTATCTCACTACCCATTAGATCCAATTGATTTTTGATTAAAAACAATCCAAATCCTTTTCCACTAGTGTTTTTATGAAAGGTATTATGCATGCCAAAAAGCTTAAATTTATATTTTTCTAGATCGATTCCTACACCATTATCCTTGATTTCGAGTACGGTTTTATGGTTCTCAATTTTTGTAGAAATTGTGATTAGTGGTTGTATTTCTAGCTTTCGAAATTGAATAGCATTGGCAAGAAGATTGAAGAAGATACTTTCCAAATAGGCAGGAATATATAGTACATCTTCGCAAGCCTCAAAATTTGCTTCTATATTTGCCTTGCTTAGTGCTAATTCATCTTGAAGTTGATTTTTGACTTTTTGAAAAACCTCTTCAAAATGAATGCTAACTTTTGGTTGCTGAACTTGCGACTGTATTATGAGCACTTCGTTCAATTGAGCAATTGTTTCACTCAATTGCTTTGAGATTTGCTGAACATTGTCTAACAAGAGATTTTGTTCTTGCTCTGAGTTACATTCTTCTATTAGATTGCTAATCATTTCGAGGTTGCCAGTATGCGACCTTAGATTATGCGACACAATATGAGCAAAATTTAGCAATTTTTTGTTTTGTTCATGGATGATTTTTAAAGATTCTTGTAAAAAAAGTTCTTTTTGCTTTTCCTCATGAATATCTTTTATTACTCCACGAACGCCGATAATATTGTTTTGAGCATCGAATAATGGGCTTCCTATTACTCTTACCCAAATTATATTTTGCAAATGTGTAATAAACTCACAATTAATATCGAATACTTTCCCAGTGATTACGGTTTCGTCAAAAGCCTTCGCAATGAGTTCCCTTGATTGTTCTGGATAGTATTGAAATGCCTCTTCTAGGGAGGGTATGGCCATTTCGACAGGAAACTCATGAATTGCCTTCGTACTATCAGACCAAGATACTTTGCGCGTTTTTAAATCTACTTCCCATGCACCTATACGTGCAAGTTTTGAAGATTCATTTAATAAAAATTCACTTTTTAAGACCGAAATACGGTTATTTACCTTTTCGTTGATATCTATAATCGACCCAGCCATTTTAACGGGCTTTCCTTCGGTGTCCCAAATGGCTTGTCCTGAGGTTTGAAACCACTTATATTCTCCTTCTTTGGTAAGAAGTCTAACTTCCAATTTGTAGGGTTTGCGCTGATAAAGGTGCTCCCACAATAATTGTTCAACTTTGTCCTTGTCGTCCTGATGAAGGATTGTGTTGAAAAAAGTGTTGAAAGACGACGGAATTTCATCGTTATTGTATCCGAGTAATTGATAAAATTTACTTGACCACCATATTGTATCAAATTGAAGGTCCCAATTCCATATTCCTGCCTCGATTCCAGCTATTATGGATTCAAATTCGGATGCTTGGTGAGGCGCTTTGGGCACTATTTCTGGGTGTTCGACCAAATAGGAAAAATGCGTAAAAGTACCTTTTATTTGTGTAGCATTGTGTTTTTCATCGCGAGCTACTACGTACCCATTTATTTGAAAAAATTGAAATTTGTTTTCTACATTATAAAGTCTAATCTTTCTCTCAAAGTAGTCTTTATGATGAGTAAATTCTTTTATATAGTCAATCTCAAGCCACTTACTATCTACCGAAAATAAGCGTTTTTTAAGCGTATCTAAACTGTTAATTGTTTGGGAAGGAAGAGCTAAAACAGCATTTACGTTATCCGAAATAGAAAAGGTATTGCTTTTTAAGTCCCATGCCCAAAAGTTAGGAATATCTAAATATCCATCCTGACTCCAAGACTCTTGGATTGTTTTCATAACAAAGTGTGGTTTTACTCAAATCAAAAATTCAATTGTAAGTTTTAGGAAGTTTTCAGATAGTGGATAGGAATTATTTCATTACAAAATGAAATAAACGAAGCATAAGCTTATTTATTGGCTACTGATTCAGTTGCTATAATATTTTTACGGATAGACATTCGTCTATATTTGTAGAAAAATGAATTTTACTAGAAATTGTATATGGGTAAAATTCAAGAATAAATAAAGTTTTGATAGAAGCACATCAGATTTAATTTGTATAAATTTGAAAAAATTCGTAACCCATTTATACAAACCGATTACGAATTTCGTCAATTATAGACATAATACCAAAATCTTCACTAAGTATTGATTATTTGGTCGTGTTGATAACGAAGATGTTTTGCCAAAAGTAAATAAAGCTCTTCGGCTGTATGAGGCTTGAGTAGATAGTCATTCATTCCTATCTCGAATGCCTCTTTGATTGTTTCAGAATTATTGTCTGCCGAGCTAGCGATAATAGTCAGGGTTTGATTAATTTTTCGAATCTCTTTGCTAAGCTCGAAGCCGTTCATTTCGGGCATTTGTAAATCAATGATGGCCAAATCGTAGTTTTTGCCTGATGAAATAAGTTGAAGAGCCTCAAGTGGAGAAGCCGTTGTGTCTACATTAATTCCTTTTTTGAGCAAATTCCTAGCAATAATCTTTAGATTGATTTCATTATCATCCACTGCAAGTACTTGATATCCTCTAAAATCGAAGTCGGTTAACTCCTTAATCGAGTAGTTTTGATTTTCGGCGATGTTGAATTTGATAGTAAAATAAAAATTAGAACCTTCATTCAGTTTGCTAGTTACGTAAATTTCACTATCGAATAACTGCAAAATACGTTTAATAATGGCGAGACCGAGTCCGGTGCCCCCAAATTGCCGAGTAGTAAGGGCTGAAGCTTGAGCAAACTCATCAAAGATATTAGGTAATGAATCTTCTGAGATACCAATGCCCGTATCAATTACTTCAAATTTAAGTTCGACTTCTTTTTCTGCTTTTGCAAGGACTCCTACTTTGAGTGTTATCTCTCCGTTTTTGGTGAATTTAACGGCATTAGATACCAAATTATTGATAACCTGTACTAATCTTGTTGGGTCGCCTTCCAGAAATGCAGGAATGTTGGCGTCCAAATCTAATATTAGTTTATTTCCTTTCTCTTTCGAACGATGCCAGTTAATTTCGACAATATTGTTTAACAAATCGATAAGATTAAAAGGAATTTTTTCGATTTGAACTTTTTGTGCCTCTAGTTTGCTGTAATCCAGAATATCATTGATTATCGACAGGAGAGTTTCTCCTGTAAATTTTAATACTTTCAGAGGCGCCTCTTGCTCTTTTCGGGGTTGTTCTTCGAGCAATAAATGGATATTTCCAAGAATAGAATGCAAAGGAGTACGGATTTCGTGGCTCATCATCGATAGAAATACCGATTTAGCCTTTAAAGCTTCCTCCAAATTCAACTTTGCTTGTTCGAGTTCCTTATTTTTAATTTCTAAATCTTCCTTAATTTTTTCCAGTTGTAAAGTTTTTTTACGAAGTTCAAATTGATTAATCACTTGGTTGGCCAGAGCTTTCAAGGCCTCAATTTGGTCGTCTTCCAGCGAACGCGGTTTGCTGTCGAGCACACAAAGTGTACCCAAAGCATATCCCATAGAAGTAACAAGTGGTACTCCAGCATAAAACTGTACACCAGGGTCATTGGTTACAAAAGGATTATCAAAGAAACGTTCATCCTCCGAGGCATTTTCCACAATCAGAGGTTCATTTGGGTTTAGTATTGTATGTCCGCAAAAAGATAATTCACGCGGGGTTTCTTGTGCTTCTAATCCTTTCACAGATTTAAACCACTGCCTATCCTTATCAATCAAGCTGATAAGGCTTATCGGAGTTTGACAAATCTCTTGAGCGATTTGAGTAATTGAGTCATAATCTCTTTCTGGTAAGGTATCGAGAATCACATAACTCCTCAAGGCTTCTAATCTAGCAGATTCGTTGCTTGGTAAGAGTGGTTTTTTCATAAGTAGTTTGTTACGTAAAATTGAGGTAGTGTACCCAACATTATCTTTGTATATGCACAAAGACCTCAACAGCTAAGTCAACGTTGGTTGATGATAGCTATACAGATTTTAGCAATTCAAGGGGTTTCGCCTTTGGCGCATGACGAAACTTACTACTTAGGGCTTGGCAGCGTTATAATTTTTAAAATTAAAATTACTAGGTACTTTGAACAAAATACAAATTTATTTTAATTGGGTTACTTATTTAATACGTGAAGAATTCATAAAAGATACTTATTTAGAAAAGTAAAAATACATATTTTATTTAAACTAATAAAAATATAGTTCATTGATGAATTTATTTTATAGAATGTCAATACAAAGTGCTTGACACGCCGTTTAGTTTAACAGTAATGGTTAGATACCCAACCGAATATTCACCAACACTTTTTCCTTCTTGTAATTTGGGTGAAAACTGCGCACCTCTTCGGATATCATTTTTGTAGAGTTCAGTTATTCCTTTTGTCATGGTGGTATTCATAGTTTGTATATTTTCGATATGTCCATATTGATCAACGGTTATTTTAAAAACTATTTTACCCACTTCACCCGACCTATCCGAAAAGAGCGGTTCTCTGGATAAATAAAAATTATCTAAACCATAAATTTTTCCGTCTCCTCTTTGAACCCCATAATCTGGCAAAAAAGCTTTTGGATTGGGACTATATCCTTTATTGTTATCGTTTGAGCTTGGAAGCTTGGCATTGGGTACTTTGTATGGGCTACTTTTTTTGAATGAAGATTCTGCGCCCCCTGACTCGGTAGATTTTCTTTTTGGAGCCGCAGGGCCAGTAGCCTCTTTGAGTCTGGGTTGTTTGATAAAAACTTTTTGCGCGGAATTATTCTCAACCTCATTGGTTGGTGGGGGTAGTATATAAATGATTCGATTATTTGTAATTGTTTCTTGTTGCCATATTGGCAATTTCATAGCTCCATAAAACATTGAAATAGCGATAAGGAGAGTCCACAATAGGGCAATTTGAACATTTTCTTGATTTTCTAGTTTTTCTTGGTATGTTTTCATGGGTTAAGGTATCATATAATACAAATTTATATGAAAGCTTGAAAACAAGAAAAACTTAAGGGGTTGAATAATAGATTTATACACTATTATTCAACCCCTTAAGTTTTAAAATGTATTCTCCCCTATTTTAGGCGGGTTTTTTGGGTGCGTTTGTATTGGTGGCATATCCCGTTCTTGTCATTTCGCCCCAAGAGTGTGTTTTCTTAAAAAATAAGTCATAATTGCCTTTAATAGCCCAATAAACCGTGAGGGGATGGTAGATAAACGGCTCCAAAATCGCTGTAACGAATAGTCGACCCACCTCTTTTGGTTCTGAGTATCGATTAAAGAATGTTTCTTGTGCCTGTATGGCCAATATTGAGAAAAATAGTGACATCGAAAACACCAGCCCCAACATGGCTATAAAAAAGAAGATGTTGATATACCCCAGTAAAATCATTATCACTGTAAAAATGAGCCCAAAAGCTTCGATAAAGGGGCCAAACCATTCTGCAATAAGCCAATACGGAAAACTTAGCATTCCAATAATTCCATATTTTTTTCTTCCAATCATATCACGGTGAAGCATCAGACATTCGGCTGTACCCCGCGCCCATCTATTTCTTTGGCGAGAGAGGATTGTTTTGGTTGTAGGGGCTTCTGTCCAACATAGTGGTGTTGGTACATACGCTACCTCATACGGAAGTTTTTTATTTAGCATTAATTTGTGTAATCGAATCACCAGCTCCATATCTTCCCCGACGGTTTTTTTGTTGTATCCTCCCGCCTCAATCACTCGCTCACGATGAAAGATACCAAAAGCTCCCGAAATTAAAAGTAATCCATTGATTGAGCTCCAGGCCGTTCGTCCTAATAGAAAAGCCCTAAAATATTCTATCAATTGTATTCTTGGTAGAAATTTGTTTGGGACTTGTAGTTTTACCATGTGTCCATGATACACTTCTGCATCGTTATTGAGCCAAACGATTCCACCAACGGCAACCACTTCTTTGTGGCTATTGATTACGGGATAAATGAGGTGTTCGAAAGCATTCTCTTCCAACAAACAATCCACATCCACACAGGCAAAATAATCAGAATAGGAGATATTGATTCCAGCATTGAGGGCATCGGCTTTGCCTCCATTGGCCTTATCTACTACTATAAGCTTTTTAAAAGCTTTGTTCTTTGATTTATAGATTGCCTTGATTTCATTACAGGGTAGTCGATATTCGAAATAATAATCTACTTTTTCTAAATCATAAAATTTAATGGCCTTTTCTAGGGTATCATCTTTACTGCCATCGTTGACGATAATTAGTGTTAAGTTGTTGTAACCCAGCGACAAAAGCGAACGAATATTTTCGACGATAGTAACTCCTTCGTTATACGCAGGTGCTACTACAGATATAGACGGTAAATAGGGGTTTTGTCGAAAAGCGTTAAAATCTATATTCAAATTGGCCTGTTTGTGATGTTTAAGGATTTTCCACGAACGGATGCTCATCAGGATGTATGATAAAAAAATCATCATACAGTATATAAAAAGACCAAATTGTATAAAGTAAGAAAAGTATGTTAGCATCCGTCTAAAATTTGTTTAATACATGAATTGCCAAACGTTGGTCTGATTTATCACCGTTTGATTCTAAATAAGACAAGAATGAAACACTATTTGAATTCATGTTTTGCAGTGTTTCGGCTGCTTTCACTCTAATTGCAGGAAAGGCATCTTTTAATCTATTAAAAATAAAGGGAACATCATCATCTGTGCCATGCAACGAAATATATTTGAGAATCGCTATTTTTACGATTTCTTCTTCTGCTGCAAATCTACGTTTTAGCTCATTGAGATACTCACTACTGCCACATTCTGCCAAATATTCTACCACAGAAGCTCTTACTTTATGATTTGGATGAACAATAAATTCGTAAGGGTTCATTTCCAAATCGAGTTCTTGAAAAATATTGGCTAATTTGAGGCCGAGTATTTTGAGAGTAACAGATTCATGATTTATGAGTTTACTGAGATTAGGAATATGTTTGAATTGGCTTCTTTTCAAAAAACTAATGATTTCGTATATTTCCCAATCAGAAAGCGGGAAGTTGATTTCGGATAGAATTTCTACCTGATCGCCTCCCATAGAAATCTCCGCTTTGATGGCAACGAGTCTGACAAATTGATTTTCGTGGGTTAATAGTTCAGAAAACATGGTTGAGTTTTCAAGAGCCTTAATCGCCAAAAGGTCATTTGTAGCATTGACCAACTTATACCATTTGTAGCGAAAGAATTCTTTTTTTACTTTTTGCTCAAAGCCAAAAAATGTATACAATTCTTTGATTTTACGCTGGTCGTCGCCGAGTAGTACTTTATTAGCATTAAAGATTTCTTCGTACAGAATATCTCTGAAAATTTTAAACTTTAATTGTATATCCGAAAAGTAATTAGGCATTTCTTGGTTCATGAATTCATGAATGTTCAAATCTTCCTCCATTAGCCAAGCCGTAATATATTGTTGGATGATTTCCCTTATTTCGGCTCTTCGTTTAGCACTATTCTTAGCAATGATTTTTTCTCTCAATATCCTAAACATAATTACCACGTCCACTACCAAAAGGATAGCCGCTATGCATAGAATGAAAAATATCAATCTTTGGATATGAAGAGGTATGTTTGACATAAATTTTGAGAGAAACGGCAATAAAACAATAAGGTCGACAACAATTTGCTAAACTGTTGTTTCCAATAATCTTTTAACTCGAATAATTAGTTCGTTGAATCGAAAGGGTTTTTCTACAAAATCATTTGCGCCTAGTTCGAGAGAAGATACAATTTTGTCTTCCACATTGGTGCTAGAAAGTACAATAATTGGCGTATGTGCTGAACGGGTTTTGCGAATATGAAATATCAGCTCATATCCACCCGAAAATGGCATTTGCAAATCTGTGATTACAATATCAGGTTGTATCTGATCAAATAAATCGATTGCTTCTAAACCGTTTTGACAACCTGTGACTTCGTAGTTTTCCCTTTTAAATTTATCTACTAGCAATTTCAATAAGAGAGCTTCATCCTCGGCAATAAGTATTTTCATAATATCCTAAAAATTGGGTCGATTAGTAAAAGAAGTTATTGTTGATAATATATCAGTTTTTGGAATACACTCAGGATTAGCAGGATAACTTCAAAGTGTTTTACAGATATATTATTTTATCTTTCCTTTTACTCAACTAGTATTAATTAGAATTGTGAATCTAATGTTAAAATTTCTTTTATTAATAACCGTACAATCGTTTTTTTTCCAAAAACTGTACGACATAATTTATTTATGAAAGTATTTGAGCTTTAGTCCTAAAAATAGCCCAACTGGTTCTTTAAATTCCTTTTAAGTAAAAGTAAATATGTAAGTTATCTATACTAAACTTTGATAGTCTTCTACCGATTATGAGGGCATTTGGATAACTGATATACTATTGACTCACAACTTCGTGTTACCTATTCAAAGGTATTTGACAGCCATGCTCTCCATAACCTTGGATTATTAGTGAAAATAAAATGACAACCATTTGGGCCACAAAATTACATTTTTATACAGATAGCAGCTTTATTTGCTCAAAGTCGTGCTTTATGTGCAGCAATAATTCCTCTAGCTCTTCAATCATTTGTTCTTTCGGTACGATGAATATTTGTTTGTCTTCGAAAGCCCTTTCTACTTCCTTACATTTTGTACTGAATTCTATTTGACCAATACATCCGAACATTGAGCTCATTTTATGTAATTTTTTTGCAAAAGCAAAAGAGTCATTGGACGTAAAGGCAGCACGTAGTTCTGATAATTCTGTAGGGATATTTTCAAAAAAAAAATCCATAATCTCAAGAAAATATGAAGCCTCATTATCAAATAGTTCTTCGATATACTCTTTGTCGAAACTAGGATGAAATGGATAAGACTCTAAACTTGTCATATTAAATTGTTAGGTAAAAATCAGTTATAAAAGTTACACGCTAAAGCTGGCGGAGCGTTACTTTTTATTTGTCCGAATTTAAAATAGTCGGTAGCTGTTTTACAAAGAAAAACAAAAAACCTATATTTGACTAGCTTAATCAACGAAGAATTAAAATTATTAACGCAAAAATCATTCCAAATACGAAATTTTAGATTTTCGGTATTTTATTTGTGGAGCAATTACAAAATCCACTGTCATTGAAAAGAATCATTAAAAATATGAGTGAACCGACAACAAATAGTACAATATTAGACCAACAAAAAGCTGGCCTTATCCAATTTGGAAATCTTGCTTTGGGGTGGTTGCTTACGATATTTTTTATTAGTATCATTGAATTAATTTATGGTGCTGAAACTCAAAATATTGAAGATTCACTCATTTTTATAGCCTATTGCGAGAGTTTATTTGACTTTATTTATTTCGCTAAAACGATTGTTTTTTTAGGACTATTGCATCAGGCCTTATTATTAATTTCAGCAAAGCTTGCCAAAATTGTTATTTGGGTTTCGCTAGCATTTTTGACGGTATTGCAACTATCTCTTATGCAATACTTTATGACTGCGCTTGTTCCGCTTGGGGCAGACCTTTACAGTTACTCGCTAGATGACATCAAACAAACAGTTGGGGCTGCTGGTGTGCCTGTTTTGGGTATCTTGGTGATGGTAGGCGTGCTATTGCTGCAATTTGTTTTGTTTAGGGTTCTTCTGAAAAAGTCGGTATTCCAGAATACCCTTGTTTTATTAATTGTATGGATTGTGTCGTTTGGGGTATATTATTTTGATATAGAAATACAGATTCCGACTTATCAGTTTAAAAATGAATTTGATAACTATTTGACCTACAATAAGTCTCTTTACTTTGCCAATGCTACGTATGACAACTTTATGTCAACAGATACCGAAACAGATATTTATGCAGATAGCTATTTGGGAATTGGTGGTGCATTACTTGCAGGACAGAGCGAAATTTTGAAGGTAGATTATTTAGCAGAAAATAGCTATCCTTTTTTAAGAATAGATTCTACACAGGATGTCCTAGGTAACTTTTTTAGGCAATCGCCGCAGAAGCCCAATATTGTATTTTTATTGGTAGAGGGGCTTGGGCGAGCCTTTACGGGTGAGGGGGCATATCTTGGTAATTATACGCCATTTATAGATTCATTATCTCAAAAAAGCCTTTATTGGAAAAACTTTCTTAGCGAGGGTGGTCGTACATTTGCTGTTTTGCCATCGATTCTAGGCTCTCTGCCTTTTGGCAAAAGTGGGTTCAACGACATGGGAAACAATATGCCCATCAATAATTCTTTGATAGGAATCATGAAACGTGGGGGGTATCAAACGGCCTTTTACTATGGTGGCGATAGCAAATTTGATAATATGAAGTTATTCCTAGAAAAATCTGGCATCGATAATGTAAACGATGAACCAACTTTTGCAGGGAGTGGCTACACAAAATTGCCTAAAAACGGTACATTTACTTGGGGCTATGACGACAAAAGCTTGTTTAAACGTTATTTTGATGTAAATCCTGAGTCGAATGGTAAACCAAAATTACAAGTCATTTTAACAGTTTCGACACACAGTCCATTCTTAGTAAATAATCAAAGCGATTATATTCAAAAATTATTTCAATATAGTCAGAGTGCCAAAGCTAGAATGTCCGAAGCTCAAAAGAAAAATGCCAAAGATTATTCGAAAATGCTTTCGACCGTCATTTACACAGATGAAGCTATTCGTGAATTTTTTGAAACATACAAGAAAAGAAAAGATTTTGCTAATACTATCTTTATTATCACAGGCGACCACCGTATGCCCGAAATACCAATGGCTACCAAAATTGACCGCTATCATGTGCCATTAATCATTTATTCGCCTTTGCTGAAACGCCCAACTACTTTTGAGTCTATTTCAACTCATTTTGATATAGCCCCATCATTTGCGGCTTTTCTGAACAAGAATTATGGTATTGCCAAGCCAAGAGTCACAAACTGGATAGGTACAGGTATTGATACGGTCCGACAGTTTAGAAATATACATTCCTATCCATTGATGATGACCAAGGCACAGATGATAGACTATATTCATGGAGATTACATTTTGAACGGAACTGACCTCTATCAACTTGGACCCAACATGTCGATGGTCTTAAGTTCGGAAAAAGAAGCACAATCTGCCGTGAAGGCAAACTTTGAGATATTTAAGCAGAAAAATGAGAAGATTCTGCAGGGCCTTAAACTCATGCCAGACTCTGTTCGGTTGAAATAATTAGCCAAATGAAGTTAGCACACAAAATTAAATTGAATTTTTTAGGCTATAGGCATTAAGCCCTAAGCTAAAGTAAAAAGGCGTTTTAATAAAATTATAAAGACCTTTTGCCAAAGAACTACGACTTACAACCTAAAGCCAAGTACTTAATGAGCTTAGGGCTTTCGGCTTTGAGCATTTGGCAAGAAATATATCTATTGTTACAAACAAACAATTTAACACTCTTGCCTTGTGCCTAAACACACCAATTAAATCTAATTCTGCTCGATTACTTAAGTTAATGGGCAAAATAAAATTTAAGATTATGCTTAGGGTTTTCAGGTATCGGCTTTCGGCGGTGGGTTTTGGAAAAAAGCATGGTTGTAGGCAATAAAAAACATTTGAACACTTTGTGCCTTGTGCCTGTTGCCTTATGCCTAAAACACAAAAATTAAATCTTATTCTGCTCGATTACTTATTGAAACTCGAATTATCCCCTATCTACTTCATCAAAAAAGCGGTCGAAAAGTTTCTCGACCGCTTTTTTGATATCCATGCTCAAAGTTCGTCCTAGTTCAAACGAAATTCTCTGCGTATTTACAACCAAATACCATTTTTAATAGCTCACTTTTCCGTCAAACTTGGGAAATGTGAAAATCAGAAAAACATATTTTACTTCAAGCCTCTTTGTTTGATTAAGCGCTTTACAGTATCAATGCTCACTGCAATGTCCAATTCTTGCATAATGGTATTTTGTAATTCCTTCAAGTTTACAACATCATTTTTAAGAGCATTATCGATTAGCGCTAAATGCTGAGGGTTTTCCAATGAAATGATTTGCTTGCGCCCCTGACCTTCTTTTCTGAGTAATCCATTGAGACCATCAGATAACCATGCTTTTTTCCAATTGACAAAAGTATTTTCACTAATATTCAAGAACTTTGCTACATTTTTTTGGTTCATACCAAAATCATTTAACAAAAGCCCTAGACAACGCATACGCACCTCAGGCTTCGGATGATACATCGAAGTTTCTTGTAATAGTTTTTTTTCCGATTCAGAAAGTTTAAGTGCTTCTCTTTTTTGCATTTTGCTCGTAAATCTAGCGTGATTTAGGTACACCTTTTTTTTAAAAGATAACTTTACTCATTTTTTGCTAGATTTCCAAACCGTTACCTAATTCGGGGCTTGGTAAGCACCTTTTCTTTATAGTAATCCTCTAAAATCTTTCCTGTAAGCGGGCTATATACCTCCCAAAAGAAATCATTGCGTTCGGATACGGCTTCATCATGCACAAACCATGGCGCAATATATTCTATCCATTTGAAGTACGTCGAAAACATGCCAATTGGGTTATCACTGAAGTCGCCCGCAAAATAACTGAATTGATAATCTTCACCTTTGTGTATTATTACCGCTGGAAATCTACTCGGAATTCCAGCAGCGCGGAGTTCTTTTTGTCCTTTGGTGTTGGCATAAATTTCATGATTTGAAAGCACTTGATTGATTTTTGGATTGTACCGTAAAATATCAAACCAGTAAGGGTATTTTATTCTTTCGGGTAGACCATACTCCTCCTGCCCTTGTGTGTTACTTACCATAAAAGGTACTTCGGTGTCGAGATGCGTCTCATTTTCTAATACAACAACTTGGTCCTTCTCCGAAACGAAAGCTATTCCAGACTTTTTAAAGGGCCAAGCACCTCTTTGTCTAATGTAGTTTCGCACAAGCCACTTGGGCAATTCTACATTCACGGTGGTATCTAATGAATCAAAATATCGACCAATCCAGCCTGTCCACTGGACTCCAAATTCTCGTTCAAACTCTTCTCTTACATTGGGTGCAGTTGGCGAATTGATATCATTGAATTCCATCATTATTAGCTTTTTCTGATGCTTGAGATTCTTAAGTAAAATCAAATCTTGCTCCGACATTCCACCATACAGTATTCCTGAGCGTTCGGTTTGGCTTTTTCCTGCAAACCATTCTTGCCTATAGATACCATAGGTATCTGTAAAAAATGCCATATCGGCATCGTTGCTTAGCTGTTCGAGCTGAGAGCTTGAAAATCGTTCGAGCCCTTTTACCAAATATTTTTGGTCATCCTTTGGAAAGAATCCAAAGTAGTCGCTAATCTGATACAATTTAGTGCTCGTTTTGGTAAATCTTTTATGTTTGAGCATCCATATCAGAGAGATATGTTCTTGACCATCAGCTGTCAAGACAGTCTTATCGACTGTTGCTACGACCATTTTTCGTTTTGGTGTAAAACACCAAGCCAACCACATCCAAATAGGAGCCGTTATAATAACAATTACTACTAATTTAATCCAAGAAAATTTCTTCATATTGTTTTTAAAGCTTTCGACGAATGCTAATGCCTAGGTCATATTGATTACCATTAGTTCTTTGGCTCAAGTCCTCATTAAACCATGAGGCGGTTAAGCTAATGGTTGTTTTTTCTTTGAAAACTTTACTATAACCTAGATTAATTTTATAAGTATTGAGCTTTCTGCCATCCTCTAACAAGACATTTCGACTTTCATCGGGAGAGATACCAGAACCTACGCCGAGTGAAAGAAAATCGAAAGAGCCACCAAAATAATAACGTGTTGTAAAAGTATAGCTTTGCGAAATATCGCTATTGCCAGGAACTATAAAAGCCCGTAGGTTGAACCAATAGTTACCGATATATTTGCCCAAAGAACCTGTATAAATCCATGTTTCGTCTGAAAACTTTAAATAGCGGTATCCTATTTCTCCCTCAAAACTTTTAGGTAAGTTGGCATACAAAGAAACACCACTTCGGAAGGTTGGGAAAATAGGTAGATTTGGCGAGTATCCAATGTTTACATAGCTATAAAAGGTCTTGCTAATACGAGGATAAGCATCTACCTCGAACTGGACACCATCATCTCCAAATCGTTTGGCATGGGTAACTCGGCCAATCAAAGTCCCCAATTTTGTACCAGTACTCAACGACAAACTGGTGAGATGCCACGGTTGGTCATGAAGAGATGAGTTATAGTTTTTGTCAAAATAGAAAAAATCGTATGAAATGGTAGCAAAAAGCTGTCGAGCGTTATCCTGTAAACGAGCGGCTAGAGTACGAGCATCAGTATTCCGAGGGTCACGTTTGATGATGAGATTAACAATTGCAAGGGCGTCGTCAAACCTTTTAAGATCTTTGAGGACTTTGGCCTTTTTGATAAGGATTTCGGTATCGTCAGGATAAAATCCTAGGGCGGTGTCGCAGTAGGAAAGAGCATCTTGAGGATGGTCATTCCAGTACTCCAAATCAATCATTGAACTAAGAGCTTCCTTATTTTTGGGATTTAGTTTTAGTACTTTACCAATCTCAGTCCTTGCACTGTCTGTTTTGTCTGTCCAAATATATATTCTTCCCAAAAACACACGGATGTCTTCATAATCTGGGCTTCTCTGAAGGGCTTGATGACAATAGGATATTGCTAAAGGGTAGTTTTTTTGTTCAAATGCCGCATTGCGCGCCATCTTGAAAAGCTCGTCGGAGTCGACTACAGCAGTTTGAGAAAAACCTTGAAAGTGAAGGCTTACCAAGAAAAGCAATAAGTAATAAAACCTGAAGAGTAATTTCATAAGAGTTTTTTGGGAAATTGGGTAAGTTAGTACGCAAAATAAACTTAAATTTTTGAGCCTTTGGTTTTCGGCAAAAACTTATCTTACGTTACTAAAAAAAAATTTAACACTCATTGCCTTGTGCCTACGGCCAAACACTTGAAGGTAATAAGTTGATTTATCAAAGACTATCTAATGCCTTTTTCAATAATTCCTTAGTGCTGAATCCCATCCTAACACCTTGTTAGGATGGGATTCAACTTGAAGCCTTTATGTACTCTAGCAAATTTTATGCTATTATCATTATTTTTTTCCGTTCGGTAAAATAAATTTAAGGGCTTTCTTGAAAATATCAAATCGATTGCCCAAATCTTATCTACACTTCGACTCTCAAAGCCTTCAGTCCATAGACTCCCTGCATTTCTTCTAATTCGAGATGTTCGACTTTTCCAGAAAGTATATTCTTACTTTGGAGGTAAGTAATATAACTAAGATACTCTTCGGCATCTTTATGGTTTGCGTACACCATGGCGATTTTTCGAGGTTGGGTCAAACGTTCACCTGTGTCTTTAATAAGCGCTTTATCAATACGTTTTTTCATAATTTCGTAGCGCAAATTGTATGCTCCCTCTGTATCGAATCTTCTTTCGTCTTTTCTAAAACTAATATCAATAGGATTGCTATGAATCAAAATCAACTGCGTGGTATGCAAAGGCACAGGCAATTGCGGAACCAAATCCTCTGTCATTTTTACAATTTTGGCCATAGAAATCAATTGCCATAACCTTAAATTTTTAAGATATAGCGGGTTGAATGGCTTTTGAGGTGCTATACTTTGTCCGATGTAGATATTGTATTCCACTCCGTCGGTTTTGTATTTTTCAAAATAATTTGGATAGGCCTCCTGCAAAATTTCTCTTTCTTCTTCCAAAAAATTACTAATGGTATTATTAATTCTAGTTAGACTTTCTTCAAAGGCATTTCTATGAGTGAATATATGATGAAAAAAAGGCTCTGTTTTTGCAAAATATTGATTAATTACTTCGCTCGATTTTCCACTATTTCCTTGTAGGTGCCTAAATATCGGTTGTATTTCTTCTTCAAAATAATAATTGATATTCATTTCCTCATCGGGAAGTATCTCCTCTCCTATTTTGTCAATATATCCTTCATTTTTGAAATACAACTCATCCAACAGAGGCAAGGTATATTCGCCTCTAAGAACGTCTAATGTATCACGAATAAGATACAATTGTTCTAAGAAATCTTGTTGAAGCGCTTTATTTCTTTCTATCGATGAATTTCGAATATCTACTGCACCATAAAGTGGGTATACTTTTTCGAATACCACGTTGCCCATTGGGAGGTTGGAGGTATTTCTGTTTTTCAGATACTCCCAAGCTACTTCATTAAACTTCCATTCGACAGAGGGTTGTAATGAGGTGAATTTTTGTTTAATCAAACGCTCGATTCGGTCATCGAAACTTTTGATGTGATAATCCAATGCCTGCTCCAAAATAGGTAATACACTATTGATTTTTTGTAAAGAATCCATCGTTAGCTCCCCTGTAATTGGCGAGGCTATTTCGAGAACCCCAAGCATTAGTCCCTGACTTTGGATAGGATACATGAGGTAGCTTTTGAATCCCTGTTCCATCAAATAGCCTGCAATACTGGTGTCTTCGTTGATCAAGTTAGGAATAAAAACTACATGTGGATATTGTAAAAATTTCTCATATTCTTCTTGGAATGCTTGATAATATACGCTGTTAGTAGGAGGAGTTATAAATAATGAGGTACGGTGGTATTCGTTAGTGTTGACATAAGTATCATTTACTCTTAAATACGGAATTAAATTTACCCGTATGTTTGCCGTTCCTAATAAAACCGTAATGGTTTCGATAAGGGCATTATAGCTGACTTCCTCTTTTTCAGAAGGCATTTTAAGCACAATATTTTTCATATCGTGCAAACAAGTCTCAGCGGTAACATCCTTCACGGTAATGAGGCCAAATCCTTCAAACTCAAATAACTCTAGGGGCAACATTTCCATCAGTAGTTCTATATCAGTGATTTCGTTTCGCCCATCACAAATCATTCCGCATTCTAGTTTTGGTAAAGGCTTTTCACTAATATAATTTACATCCAAGAATCGCTTATCAGGCTTGATAAGATAGTGTGTTTGTAATCCTGTGTTTTTATTAAAAAAAGAATAGGCAACCTCTTCCTCGATATTGATAGAAATCCCATAATATTTGCCTAAAATCCATTTGTAAGCATGATGTAACTTGGTTGATTCTACTCTTTTAGTATTTTCGTTTTTATCACCTAATATTTTTCCTGTAGCCTTATCGATGAAAGTATCTTCGAAGGCTTCGGAATAATAAAAAAAGCGAATATTGAATGGATAACTTAAGGCAAACAGATGATTTTCATCATCCGATAACAATGGAAAAATAACCGTTTTGAGTAAATCCAAAACTTCGGGATACTTTGCTAAAATTTGTGGGTCATTGATAGGTTCCTGAAGCTCAGGATACTGTTCAAGTTGGGTAAGTACTTCTTGGTATATTCTTTTGAGAATACCCTCAGAAGATGCTGCGTATTCCTTCACCAAGCGTATAAACGGACGGAAAGAAAGTATGGTTGAGACGGGCGATTGGACTGTTTGGAAGTCACATTCTGATACTATCCTATTCATTTTGATTATTGCCTTTTAGGCATTCCTTACTGCGATTAAATTATACTTCCACACACTACTCGACAAAATCACAAGAAAGATTTTTGAGATAACTCAAAAGTAATCAGTGCTTTATGGCTACAGAAATTACATGTAAGTCCTTGAATTATAAACTTCGATTGTTGGTAATTTTATCTTAATTTGTATGTTGGCGTCCTATTGGAGTTCAATTTCTACATAAAATGGTAGTTGGTGTAGAGATTGGCATCTACCGTATTTTACTATCTATGAATACTGAATCACGAGATAGTACTGTACGATGGATTTCATGTTGTTCGGAAATATTCATTTCCTGAGCATTTTTGCAGTAATGGCAACCTTTGCGTTTGCTAGGTTGAGTTGTGCAACCACAAGGGTTGCCATTACTGCAATTTTATTTTAAAAACAAAACTTAATCCTTTGAACAGTCCTGATTACGAGTTATAAATGATGAGTGTAAAGTTTTTTTTATCAATATCTTATACTTGTAATTAGGCAATGTTAGATTTAAGTTTTGTGTTTTAGGCAACAGGCGTAAAGCAAAGCGTGTTAAATTGTTTTTTAGTAACAACAGATATGTTTTTGCTTGTGCCAAAGGTAAACAAATCGAGTTAATTGTATATCTAGCACATTTTGGCAGTATCCTTTTGCTTATAAGTGCACTCCTATAACTGATATACTATTAATTTAATCTTTCCTTTTACTTACCATTGAGAGTTTGTAATTAAGAAACAGAGGTAAAGTCTCAAAAAGTTTAATTTTTGTTAAGTTCTTAGAAACGTTATAAAAAATATTTTTAAAAGAAAAAACCAAGCTTAAAACTAATCACTTCATCCTCAGAAGACCGTCCATAGGTGAGTGTTAGTACAGCCATTTGAAAGGGTGAAAGCCACACACCACCGCCGTATCCATGATGCCATTTTTGCGAGTTTTCGTTTGGATTCCAAACACGGCCTAAGTCGTTGAATGCTAAAATACCAAATTGGGCAGGGAAAAGGTATGATTTGAATGAAAGTAGCTTGAGGCGAGCCTCCAAATTGTGATAAAAAGAACTTTTACCCGAAAAGCGAGAACGACGGTAACCTCTCAAATTGGATAAACCTCCGAGTGTATTAGCTTGATAAAACTCATAATCTAGCAAGTTGATACCCCCTCCTACGCGGGTGGCAAAGGATAATACTGCTGGTAACTTGAAAGTATGGTAAAACGCCAAATCAGTTTTTAAATTGAAATAGTCATCTTTATAGTTGTGTTCAAAAGCCTTTTGAAAAGTAAGTTCGCTATTCCATTTCAAACCTCTAGTGGTCATGACTGGGTTATTACGAGTATCTACGGTAAAGCCTGCTCTGATTCCGTAAAAATCCTGTTCTTCATATAGTTCAGAGCCTTTAGGTGCATATTCTGCGATAAAACGTCTAGCATTTTCTTTGACGTCATAACCATTAAATACAAAACCATAATATAGCTTGAGTGGCCCGTAGTTATTACTTAAGAGGATAGAGTTTTCGAGATTACTCAACTTTACGCGGTAATACTCTATTCCTCTTGACTGAATATATTTTGATTCGTTGCTCAACCCAAAAAAGTTATCCGTCAACCCTTCTTGTTGTAAGTTTATTTTTATTTCTAAATCTGTTTTACCAAAAATATCTACTGCCTTTCCTAGATAATATAGATTGAATGCATTTGTTGAAAATGCATAATTACCAGATAGACTATGTTGAAAGCGAAAGGGTGATTTCCTAAATCCTTGCTGAGTGTACTGTATACCCCCTCCAATAAAAACACCATCGTCGGGGTTGTAGGCCAAGGAGCCCAAGGGAGCCAATCGATCATAAACAAAGGCAAATCTGTCGAGGTCATTGATATGTTTATCTCCTTCGGTGGTATTATTTACGGTTTCGGCACTGCCCTCGATAACGGTATTCTTCTTTTTGTCGTAAATAATGGTTTTGCGTCCTCCTTTTTCTACTGATGAACTATCGATAAAAGTATCTTTTCCTTTGCCACCTATCAAACGAACTTTGATACCTTTATGGGCAATTCCCTCGACGTGAAATACATCCTCGCCGTCCATTCCCCATATTCGTATTTCTTTAGTATCTTGAGGCTCGAAGGTACGTTGATACAATAAACTTCCTTGTTTTCCTTTTTTGGTTTGATCAAATACTTGGACAAATGTATTGCCATCTTGGAGGCGTTTTATCGAAACAATCTCGTCTTTATCAGAGGCCACAATATCTACTTCTTTTGCCAAAAACCGATAATATTCAGAGGCGTAGGCTAACAAGTCCTTTTTGCGCTGTTTAAGTTTTGCTGCAATTTCTGGGGCAAAAGGATCATTGTCAGGAAGCTTTTTGACAGAAAGGTCAATCAAAGAGTCTGAAATATTGTGCTGTAGTTCGGCCACGGCGTTTTCCCAATCTTTTAAAGAAAGTTCAGTTAAAAAAGCCCTATCTACATATCTTGCGTTGAAGTTGAAAGTGTTGATATCTCTTATCTTATAGTCAAAACCTTGCACTTTGGGAAGAATCCACTTGCGAGAAACGATTCGGGGTAATATGCCTTGGCTTACAAAAAAAGCTTGGTCGCGGTCGCGTGGAATTGCCCTAAAAACGGTTTGTTTGCCTTCATCATAGGCCGCCCAACGCCATTGGTCATCGTGGCGGTCCCAATCTCCAATAAGCATATCCAATAATCTTGCTCGGAGCATTGCTTTTTGGTCGACCACATTTTTGTTGTCTTGCTCTAGTTTTTCAAAAAGTTTTAGGGTCGAATAGGTTTTTTTGGCTCCTGCAAACCCTTCGTCTGGTCGTTCTTCAAATAGTGCTAGTTGCCCCGCGAAAAGCCTTTGGTAAGGCCCCAAAATGGTGTCATTGGGGAGTCGAACTAGGCGAGGGTTTGTATGTAAAACCCTTGCGGCCTCTGCCAGCGATGGAATGGTAAGCGCCGCAAACGGATGCGAAGCAGATATTTGATCTCCTACGATATCAACAGTAAATTTGCTTCTAATGGCTTCAGGTACAGCACTTTCTGGATATTTTTCTACCGAGCGAGTTACATACTGATTTTGGTCTTTGCCTTCATATCTTAACGATAGGGTTTGCTGTCCGCCACCTCTTTGAATTACTTTTAGTCCACCCTTTTCAGAAGACAAATCTATCATTGGAGCCTGAACAGGTCTGGTCCAAATACTTCTATAATTTTTTCCAAGAAGCCATTCTTTAAATTTGTTGGCTTTAAATTTAGGATTAGGAATCGTTTGCTGATTGGGTTTTACGACTAATTCTTGAAAAGGTTTTTTCTTAAATGTTAAATTTTTTTCATAAAGTAACTTACCATTTTCGTCCCAAAAATAAATCTTTGTTTGCCCATCTGCTAACCAATCGAGTTGAGCAAAACCCTTCTTGGAAGCTGCGAAATAGGAATCTGCACCCTTCTTTACAGGAGTCGTTTTTGAGCCAGCACCAGAGGTGATGTAATATAAAGAGTCCTTTTCGATAAGTTGAAGGGTATGCTCATGTCCGTTGGCGTATAATACATTAGGATATTGTGCCATGATTTTTACCATACCATTGCGCATCTCTTGGTATACAGGATTGGGGATATCTTGGATGTTTCCAATCCAAGAACGATAGAGCGGGTATATCGACCCTAAAATAGGCAAAGGAATATTGATTCCTAACTCACTAAAAGGTAAAATATGAGACTTGAACGGATAATAACCTCCATGCAAACTATGAGAGTACATAGGATGATGCCCAGTAACTACCACTTTTTTGTGACGATTACGATAAAGAATATCATCCAGTGAGGTAAGCAAACCCGTGAGTGTTTTTACTTCACAATCAGAATTTTCATCTGGTTTTTTCCAAGGATGAAGATACCATTGTGTATCTAGTAATACTAAGGTTACGCTATCGGTTAGTGCCACTTCCTGAGGCGTTGGACACCCTCCTTTGGGGAAAAATACCGATGGATTTTGTAGGTAGTCAGTAACAAATTTTTCTTGGGCTATAATTTCTGCCCAACCATTTTTGCCTCCCTGTTCCCAATCATGATTTCCCGGAATCATATATCCAGCCCCAACATGAGATTTAATGATATCCAATTGAGCACTCAAACGTTCTTCCGATTGCTTTCGGTCTGGATGCTCGAGGTCTACTAAACCCCTTGGATAAATATTATCGCCTAAAAATACTACCGCACTTTTTTTACCTTTTTGTTTTAGTTTGGCCGATAACGAATTCAAAACAGCATCTTTACCTTGGATGTCTGGCTCGCCAGCATCCCCAATCAAAAACAAGGAATACACAACTCTGGAGGTAGTATCCTGTGCCAAAAGTTGTGATAAGGAAGATAGGAAGAGAAGTATACTTATAAATATGACTTTCATATAAAAATTATCAAGCAGTGTGTTCTACGTCAAAATCCAATAGTTAAGTTCCCTGTAAGAGCATAGCCATTATAAACTGGAACAAAGGATACATTGGACGGCAATTTAGGGGCTATTTGTTTTTTTATCCAAGGATAAATAATGTAGGAAGCCTTAGCCGAGAGAATACCAATCCCCGCTCCTACTAGTACATCTGACAACCAATGTCGATTATTTAACATTCTAAAAGTACCAGTAGCAGTGGCTACAGTATATCCGCCAATGGTGTACCATACGCTTTGGTCTCCGTACTCAGTGGCGAGCACCGTAGCACCAAAAAAAGCATTGGCCGTATGACCAGAAGGAAACGCATCATTACTAGAATCATCAGGGCGATTTACTTTAGTTAATTTTTTTAAACCCAAAACAGTTCCCAACATAATACCCGAACCCAAAACTATGATAGCTCCTTTATCTACAAAAGAGTTTTTACCCTTTATCCCAATCACACTAAGTCCCATGGCGGTTGCTTGAGGAGCAAGCTGAAGATAATCATCGGCGTGCGTTCTAAAACTCATAAGGTATTTTGTATGCCACTCTTTTTGTTCGGCTTTGGTACTATTGTTAATAAAAACTAGTCCAGTGCCAATCAGTATTCCTGGAGCGATTATTTCTTTGGCTGTAATAAGGGGTTTAGAACTATCGGAGGTAGTTTTTTGAGCAAAGGTAAATTTTGATAAAAAAAGAAAGCTGATGAATACCAGCTCAAAAGATTTTCTAATCATATAAAAGAAGGTTATGCAAAAAGTTTTGATATCATTGGAATTTATGTCAACAACTTAGTTGGGAAATAACAAGCACTGCGATTGCTGTATGAGTTATGATAAACTACTCATGGCTTGGACTGTAGGAGTTTGGCTATCGGCTTACAGCTTTGGGCATTCGGCAAAACATATCTATCGTTACTAAATAAAAATTTTTAATACTCTTTGCCTATTGCCTACGGCTCACAGCCTAAAGTACTCAAGTTGAATCGATTACTTAAGAATGCTTTTGTAAAACCGCAGCTATTCCAAAAGCTAGAATAGAGGCCACAAATCCATACATAAAAATATTGTAAGCTATTCGAAGTAATTTGTATTTCCGGCCTAAAACTTTACCCAAAAAATAAATATCCCTTGTCATAGAGGAATATAAAAACTCCGAATCATTCATCATTTCTTTCATACCAGCTTGATAATCCTCTAATTGCATTTCATGAAAATTTCCAAAAAATAGAAGGTTGGCACTTCGATTCGTTATATCTTCTTTCGAAAACTTACCTTTAGTAACGTTTGGAATTGTTGACAAAACTGCAAAAACGGTAGCCATTAAGCATACGGTTGTAATCATGATAGTAGGCACGATGAGATATTCATTTTCTTCTAACTTTCTGATTAAAATACTCACAATTAAAGAAATAACAATGGTATTGACAGAAATCATAATATTGGCCTTGTTATCGGCCATTGCTGAAAGCTGAAAATGATTTGCCGAAGTCGTTCTAAACATTGTTTCGATACCTCTATCAGGGCGTTTTACTTTGTTTTCTACTTCTTTTTCCTTTTCCTTACTTTCTTTTTTACTTTGTTTTATATCTTCTAAGCGTTTTTGAAGCAATGCCATATTTTTTTGCTTTTGTTGATTCAAAACTCTTTTTCCAAAAGCTGTAAAATAATGGTGTTCTTCCATAAAAGTGACGGTCTTCTTTAGCCAGTCTTTTTCGCTCAATGGCATTACTGTTAGGCTTATCTCAGTACGAAGATGCTCTGTTTTTTCTAAAAAATCTTCGGAGGCGAGATGAGATAAATCTGCATCACACAAAATCATTTGTTTGTGAGAATGCGGCGTTTGGGGCATACGAGTTGCTTCTATATAGCTTAATACCTTTTCGATTTGCTTATCGGAACACTCTATCGACTGCAAAAACTCTTTGGCCAGCATCATGCTGTGCGTTTCATGGTCATCACAACTAACCGAATAACCAATATCGTGTAGCCAAGCAGCCATTAAGAGGCTTTCGAGTGCCTTTTCTTTTACACCTTCTTCTTGCGCAATTTTTTTGGTTGCTTCAACCACGCTTTCTGTATGTAGCGCATTATGATAGCAAAACTTTGGGGGTAATTGCCTAAGAATATTCTGAGCGTATTCTTGGACTAGTTGAAGTTTGTCTTGTTGCATAAAAGCTATAGAAACACGACTAAAGTGTTTTTTTCAGGTAAAATGTTCCAAAAGGAACCAATGATAATAAAAAAGCAAAGATTGCTTTTGGCAAAGTCATACCCACTTGGATAATCATGGCTAAAATAGCAGCCACAAATGCCACAAATAATGCTCCATGAATATAACCAGCAATGCGAACTAATTCGGGTAGTTTGAAGATATATTTTAATGGCATTGCTACAAACAGTAACAATAAATAACTATAACCTTCGATTTTTCCTACTATTAGAAATACACGAATAATTTTTGCGGATAATGTTGAATTTTCTGACATAATTTAATCAAGCAATTTTAAATAGACTATCCAAAGCGACCTTACTAGCTGAAAAATAGTATTTGAAGGATTCAATCAATCAACCCCGAAGGAGTAAGAATCGTTTCAAAAGCCTAATTTTTAGCAAAATACACAATAAATGTAGTGCCTTTGTCGACTTCACTTTTCACATCAATTTTTCCTCCGAGAGCACGAATTTGGGAGCTAACAATGTATAAACCCAATCCTTTACTATCTGGATAATCATGAAAACGTTGATAAAGCCCAAAAATTTTACTTTGATGGCGGTTCAAATCAATGCCAATTCCATTATCACAAAAATACAATTCTGTATAGTTGGGGGTATCTTTAGTAAATACCTGAATTTCAAGCGGTCTGCTGAGCGAGCGGTATTTTAGTGCATTGGTCAACAAATTCAACAAAATACTTTCGAGGTAAGAGGAATCAAAACTGACTTTTTCTGCTAAGCTAAAATCAGTCTTGAGAACGGCTCCTGTTTCCCGAACTTGATAACCCACTGAGTTTTTGACCTTTTCAAATTCAATATTCAAATCCAGCGACTTTTTTTCGAGATTTACCTGATTTTTTATTACAAGAACATCTAGTAAATCGTTGATGGTCTGATTCAATAAAACGGTTGATTCCTTAAATTTGTTAAGTAACTCTAGCGTTTCGGCATCTTGTATAACGTCTGGGTCGACTAGTTCCAGAATACCCATCAAATTTGAGAGTGGTGCACGAAGATTATGCGAAGTAATAAAGGTAAATTGTTTTAAGTCGGTATTGCTGTCGGTCAGTTCTCGGATAAGTACTTCGCGCTCAGCCTCAGCTTTTTTTCGAGCCGATATATCCCTAAATACCGATATTGCGTGTGTAAACTCCCCTTTGGCATCGGGCACAGGCACTACTTCTAAGCTAGCCCAAAACTGCTCACCATTTTTTCGGTAAACAATAATCTCAACCTGCTCGTGCATCCAGTGTGCAATAGCATAGCTAATTTTCTGAATAGCTCCCAAATCGGTCTTTTCTCCGACAAGCATACTAGTAGGATTTGCGATGATTTCGGCAGGGTCATAGCCAGAAAGCCGTAAAAATGCTTCATTATAATAAATAGCTTTGTGGCAGGCATTCTCAAGATCTGGTTCTGTAATTACGATAGCATCATTGCTATTAGTAATCACCGATTCGCGTAAACGAAGCTGCAATTCTTCTTCTTTTTGTTGAGTTACATCACGTCCAGAGGCAAATATCAGCTTTTCGTCAGGCAAATAAGTTACCGACCAAGAAATCCAACGAATAGTTTTATCCTTTGCAATAAATCTATTTTCCAAGAAAGATACAGAAGATTTATCTTGTATACCTGTTAATATTTCCAAGGTTTTTTGCTTGTCATCGGGATGGACAAAATCCAATACGGCATGTTCGTTGATTTCGTTGGTATTATAGCCCAAAACGTGTAAGAAGGCATTATTGATACGAACAAAAAATCCTTCGAGTGTAACAATACCTAACAAATCGTTGCTCAATAAAAAGAAATGCTTGAGCATTTCATCTGCATTTCTTTTTTCAATTTCGGCGCCTAACTGCTTAGCCACTTCTGCCAAGAAAGCTATGATACTTTCATCGGCCTGATGATTAGCTTTACTAAAAAAAACCATCCAGCCAATGTGCTTTTCATCATAAATAATAGGAACCGATACCGCAGTGTGAATCCCGATTTTGTCGGATAAAGCAATCCTTTGGAATCCTTTTAGCTCATGTAAATCATTGAGCCAAATCGGCATTGACCGATGATGACTTTCGTTGTAAATAGTATGGTTAATATGAATATCCTTATTCAAAAAAGGAGAAACCATTTCGTAAAGATGCTCAAATTCTTGGGTGTAGCTGTAGGTCTGTAATCGAATATATTCTTTCTGATAATCTGTCATCCATATTTCACTGTGTTCCCAGCCAAGGTAGGTACGAATCGTTTCGATACAAGCTTTGAGTCCTTTTGTTAAGGAGGGCGCATTTCTAAATAATTCAAGGCTTTGTACTAAAATACGTTTTTCTTCCTCGGCTCTTACCTTTTCTGTGACATCTCTAATCAACATTTGCATAGCCTTTCGTCCAGCAAAATCAATAGGATAGGCCGTTACTTCGACAATGATTTTCTCATAACCTGCTTTTAAGTGAACTTGTAATTGATTGTTTTTGAGACTGATAGACTCATGTTGCATGGCATTTGGACAAATATCCTCCATGCACATTTCAAGAAATTCCTCATACTCATACCCATAGTGCGCAATAGCCGCAGGATTTACCTCCAGAAACTCCGTAGTGGAGCTATCATAAATCCACATTGGATTGGGGTTGTTATCAAAAATTTGTCGGTAGTTGTATTCCGAAATTCGGAGTTTTTCTTGAGATTCTTTTCTTTCGGTGATATCCATCATAGTGCCCAACATACGAACAGGAGCCCCATTGTCATCATAAATTACAGAACCACGATCATGAACATAAAAATATTTTCCATCACCATTTTGAAAGCGATACTCATATTCCCAGAATTTTATGCTTTTAGATTCAAGATGTAGTTTGATAACATTTTCTAAATCTTTGATATCCTCGGGATGAACTCTTTTTGCCCAAAAACTAAAGTCAGATGTAAACGACAATTCATCATAGCCATGTGTATGAAGAAATGTATCACCAGAGCGAACGACCTCTCGATTCACCAAGTTTACATCCCACACTACGCCTATTGTGGCATTAGAAACCATCGTGTATCTTTCGTTACTTTGTTTTATTCTTTCAAGGTTACGTTTTCGTTCGATACTGTATCGTATCGTTTTAGACAAAAGTTTTGATTCTAATTCTCCTTTAATGAGATAATCCTGAGCGCCATTGATAATTGCCTCTGTGGTAGTTTGGGTATCTTCCATGCCCGACAATACCACAATAGGAATATGAGCGGCCATTTTATTGAGATCAATAATTGATTGAATACCGATACTGTCGGGAAGAGATAAGTCTAAGAAAACTAAGTCATAATCTGTAGTTGCCAAGGCTTGTTTAGCTTCTGCTACCGAAATTACGTTCTGAACCTCTTTTACGTCAAGCCCTGTATCATGCAAATACTCCTCGAAAAGAACATAATCACCCAAGTTATCTTCTACGACGAGTATTCTCAATTTTTGTGGTTTTATAGTAATCATGGTGATGATATAGTTATTTGAGGGAGCAAAATGAGTTCAAGTTTTACCCACCTACTACTATGTGATACTGCATTTTTGATAAAAATTAAGCTATTGAGCTTTAGGCTTTCAGGTATGGACATGTGGCAAAAACATACTTTTAGCTACTAAAAAACCTGTTAAAACCAGTGCTTGCCTAAGTCTTGATACTTATGACCTAAAGTAACCAGACCGACATCCTTACCTAAATTTCTATTTCATTATATTTTGGTTTGCATTTGGGAAGCGAAAATTTGAAGGTACATCCTTCGCCAACAGTGCTTTCGACCCATATTTTTCCTCTGTGTCGTTCAACAATTTTTTTACAGATAGCCAACCCAATGCCAGTTCCAGAGTACTCTGTCTTGTTATGTAATCTTTGGAAAATAATAAATATCTTTTTGAAGTATGCAGAATCTATACCAATTCCGTTGTCTTTGACAGAAAAAATCCAATCCTCTTGTTGTTCTTCCAAACCAATATGGATAATTGGGTCTTTTTCACCTTTATATTTTAAGGCATTTCCGATGAGGTTCTGTATTAATTGTAACAACTGAACACGGTTTCCTTCTACGATTGGCAATTTGCTAAGGGTAATTTTTGCCTGTTCTTTCTTAATTTTTTCGTCATAAATTTGAATCACTTCTAATAGAATTTCATTCAAATCAATTAGTACGAATTCTTCTCTGTTGGTTCCTACTCTAGAGTATTCAAGCAAATCTAAAATGAGCTGTTTCATTCGCTCAGACCCATTGACTGCAAAGTAAATGTATTTTTTTGCTTGGTCATCCAGTTGAGCCTCATACTTTTTCTGAAGTAATTGTAAAAAACTACTTACCATACGCAGTGGTTCTTGGAGATCGTGCGAAGCCACGTATGCAAATCTCTCAAGCTCTTCATTTGAGGCAACCAACTCATTAGCTCTTTTTTCTAACTCAATATTAAGTTCATTTAATTTAAGCTCTGTTTTTTTCAGTGGCGAAACATCCTGAATGGCACCTATCATTCTGATAGCATTATTATTTTCATCATATAGCGTAAAGCATCGGTCGTATACAAATTTGTAGGAGTAATCTGCGCATAAAATTCTGTATTCATCTTCCCAATGAAGTTTTTTATCGGTAAGGTGTTTTCTCAGGCCAGAATTTACTCTTTCGGCATCATCTGGATGCACTTTTGACAACCACCAGTTGTAATTTCCTGTTATTTCTTGTAGTGAGTAGCCCAAAATTTGCTCCATGCTATCACTCCACAGGATTTCATTTGTGGCAATATCCAAATCCCAAATCAAATCGTTTGTTGCTTTTGCCACAAGGTTATAGCGCTCGTTACTTTGTCGTAAAGCCAACTCGGCCAGTTTGCTTTCCATGATTAGGTTTACCACTCGTTTTACGTTTTCGAGTGCTACCTCTTCCTCGCGTGAGGGTACCCTTTCGTCGTTGAAGAAATAGGCAAGAATTCCTAAAACCTTGTTTCCTGCTCCAATAATTGGTATAGACCAACAAGTTTTTATTCGTTGGGTACGCAGCATTTGGGCGAGTGGTTGCCACTGTGGCATCAGTCCAAGATTCTTAACAAATTGCTTATGCGGGAAAAACAAGCTTGAATATTCTCCATTTTCGTTGGGTTGAGTACTAAACCCAAAAGATTCAATGGCGTTAATTAAGTTTTCGTCGAGGGTCGAACCTACCAAAACCTTCAATCGTTTGCCTTCTACTTGCCAAGCTGTAATAATAGCATCTCCTTCTAATTCTTGTACCTCGTTGATATAATACTCTAGTACTTGAGCCAAGGTCGTATCTTGAAGGGTGTTATACTCAAGCGTGGCTTTTTCAATACGTGCTAGCTGTTCTTTTAGTTTTTGCTCTGTAACATCTCTGAAAAAAATAGAAAGTCCGTTTTCAGATGGATAGGCATTTATATGAAACCATCTTCTACCGGGTACATAGTAGTCGTCGAAGGACACCGCTACATTTTCTTCAATCGCTCGGGTGTACTCAGAGTAGTAGCTCAATGGTGCACCATGACCAAATGTATCCCACAAATTTTCATTGATTAAAAAATTTCTACTCATTCCTAGTAACCTTTCGGCCTCGGCATTCATATAGGTTACTGTATATTGATGATTGACAGCAAAAAAACCATCGGTTATACTTTCGAGGATATTTGTGATTTGAATATTATATTGCTCCAAATCTCTCTCGTGCTTCTTGCGTTCGGAAATGTCAGTAAAAATGGTAAAAAGCGATACAATCTGCTGGTTGTCATCGGCAATAGGGCCAGCACTCACGTAGTAGTCCACCCAATCACCCTGTTTGTCGGACATTACGATATCTTGGCTTACATGTTGCCCACGATTGAGTGTATCCAATAAATTTTGTGCTAATTTTTCATCAAAAAGAGGGAGTTTAAATTCATGATTATTGGTAAGCTCTCCTCTAAAATCAGTGAAAGATTTGTTAAAATAGATAGGCTTACCTTCTGGGCTCCAGAGGCATACCAAATCTTTCATATTGTCGAGTAGGTGCTTGTACAAACTGAGGTGTTGATCACTATGCTTTTTCTCAGAAATATCTTTGGCCACGGCAATGATACGATCTTGCTCTTTTATAGTCGCAACGGTCCAAGCCAACCAGCGTACCTCTCCATCCTCTTTGACAATACGATTTTCGAAATAACCAACTTGTCTAGTTTGTGTTAACAGAGCGATTTGTTGCTCTGTTTTGGTTCGGTCTTCTTCATGGACATAATCAAACAAAGAATTACCAATCAACGAAGACTCATGAGCATAGAGCCATTCTGTTGCTACCTTATTGAGTTTGGTAAAACAATAATCAGTATCAAGCATGCACAAAAAGTCGGGAGAGGAATTAAAGAAGATGTTCAATTCATCTTCGGCCTTCCTTCTTGAAAGGTCCACCCCAATTTGTCGAGAAACATTATCAAAAAAGTCTGTATCATTCGAAATACGCTCTTCGGTAGAATAAAAGCAAAATACCGCAATAACCTCACCTCTAAACAAAATTGGCAATGCTACTCCAGATTGGCAGTGTAATTTTTCGATGATACGCTTTTCGGTAGAAGGAATAAAGCCATGAGATAAATCCCACTCTTGTATACGTTGGGTAGCCCATGCCATTCCAGGCAAAAACTCGCCTCGATGAAGGTCTTGAAAAGCTAATCCTGTGAAATCAAGCCCTACAGACTCATCCGCAAACCAGTTGGTATGGAGATTTAACTTGGAGTGATTCAAATTGAGCATCCATGCCTCTGCATATACGCAATCGAGATAATAGGCCAATATTTTGAGTGCTTCATAAATGGCAATCTGTAGATTTTCGATTTCATTGAGTTTTCTCGAAATTGTCCAGAGATGTTCTTGTTCAAGCTCTTTTTTTACCGAATCTGTTATATCTCGACTTACGCCTACCACACCGATAATCGAACCATCTGGATCGAGTAAGGGAACTTTGTTGGAAAGTAACCATTTGATTTGTCCAGATTTAGTGAGGAAATACTCTTTTATATTTGACAAAGCATTTCCTGTGCTTAGGACGTATTCCTCTTGTTCACGAAGCAAATTAGCACTACTTTCTTCAAGCAAATTTAAGCCAGATTTGTGTAGTAATTCTTCTTCAGAATTTACGCCAAACAACTCCAACCCAATTTTGTTGACTAGCAAATGTCGATGTTCGAGGTCTTTGTAATAAATATAGGCAGGAATATTATCGATTACGATTTTGAGGAAATTACGCTCCTGCAAAAGGCTTAATTCAATCAGTTTACGATCGGTGATATCTTGAGAAGTACCACGAATCGCTAAGATATTTCCATTTTCGTCAGAGAGTAATTCGCCTCGCTGTTGTATATAACGGATTTCACCCGAAGGCAAGATGATTCTATGTTCTAGGCTCAAATTTCTTTTGCCCTCAGCTATCAACTTCCGCTGAATTTCAAAGACTTCTTTGTCTTCGGGATGTACAGCGTTCAAATAAGAATCGATAGTTGAGCCAAAGATATTTTTCTCCAGCCCAAATATTCGGTAAATTTCATCCGACCAAATTAGTTTATTATGCTGTAGGTCGTATTCCCAACTTCCGATTCGGGCAGTTTTTTGGGCATCCATCAAATTCTTTTCACTTTTCAATAATCTTTCTTCTACTTCTTTTAGATGCGAGATATCAGAAAGAGTACCTACCACTCGAGATGGTTGATGGTTTTCATCCCATTCCATTACAACCCCACGGTCGAGCACCCAAATGTAGTGTTGATTTTTGTGCTGAAAACGATAAATTTCTTCAAAATACTGTGTATTCTCATGTATTAATTGGTCAACAGACTGTAATACTCGCTCCAAATCATCTGGATGAACCCTCGAATGCCATTCCGAATAAGTATCTTTTATTTCAGATTCCTCATAGCCAATCAGTTCTTTCCAAATTTTTGAATAATATACATCACCGCTATTGATGCGCCAATCCCACACTCCTTGTTGACTACCCTCCAGCGCTCTTTTCCATTTTTGTTCATTGGCCAAAATTGCTTGAGCGGTTTCGTAACTACTAGTAATATCCTTGAGTATGCCATACACGCCCTGAATTTTGCCAGCAAGCAAAATTGGCATCGAAGTCAGCTGAACCTGCTTGATAAGGCCCTTACCTGTGGTAACTTCAATTTCTACACGTTGCGAAACTCCTTCGAGCGTATTTTCTATAATTTTGTCTAAATTTTTGGAGAAAGTCAACTCTGCGACTTTGGTAAATTGACATTGGAGCAAGGTTTCAATAGGATGCTCAAGGATTTCTGAAAGTGCCCTATTGGCTGAGGTAAATTTTTTGTCTAAATCTAATGAAAAAACTCCGTCGGGGTTTTGATCAAAAAGTGATTGGTATCGTTGTTGGTTTTCTAGTAGCCTACCTTCTGTTAGTTTACGCTGGGTAATATTATTCATTAAAACAGTAATCCCAATTACTTCAGCATGAGCACTATAGGCGGGGTTTATACTTATTTCATAAATTAGTTCCTGTCCTTGTAGAGATATAATTCTCTCGATAGTTGTACTTTTTCCTGACAAAGCATCTTGAAAAAGCATACCACAATCATTCAAATTGGCTTTTGTACAAACCTCATAGGGTAATACAGAGCCAATTTCGGGTTCTTCTCCAACGATTTGTATCCAAAAATTCTTAAACGCACCATTATATTTTAGAAGCTTAAAATCTAAATCCAAGGAAAATATCGCATAGGGGATGTTTTCGACTAAGGATTCCAAATCGGCTTCACTCTTTATAAGCGAATGTTCTAGTCGTTTTTCGTAGGTAATATTAGTAGAAAAAATCGCAATACCATTCGATGCAGGGAAGATTCGATTCTGAAACCAAGTGTTCCAAGGTCCAAAATGGCTGAGAATCATTCGTTTGCGCCGAGTATTCATTACCTCTATACAGGCTTCTTGAAAAGGCCCACCTGCAAAATCTGGCAGCAAATCCCAAACGTTTTTCCCGATTAACTGATCCACCGAGGTACGGATAGAACTAGCAAGTTGATCATTGGCAAAGGTAATAATCCAATCTTGGTTGATAACGACAAAGCCATCAGATATTCCTGCCAATAAATCGTAGGCAAAGTTTCCAGACTCTAGGGTATTAATCGTTTGGGGCACTTGGCTGTCTACTTTTACGGCTCGTATAATCCCCATCATAACATCTTCCTTGGGTTTGATTCCTTCCGAATTCCCTAAGTTCCAATGTGCAGATACTTCCAACCAATGTGACTGCCCGAGATGGTTGGCTTGTAATACGATTTCAAATCCTTTTTTGGTACTAATTGCATTAGAAAGATAGCGCTTGAGTACCTCTTTCCCCAAATCCGAAAATATTTCTTCAAGCCTATTACCAATCTGATAATCAGGCCAATAGTTTATAATATTATCAGAAAAAACAAATTCTTGAGTAGATGGAAAATATTCCCAAATGCATAGCTCGGCGAGCGAATCAATGAAGAAGTTTTGAGTATCAGAATATTTTTCTTCTTTTTGTTGAGATTCGCACTGATGAACTTTTTCTTTTAGAGATACTATTACCTCACGAAATTGCTCAGTAATAAAAGCGATTTGCTCAGTAGACGCATTGGGTAACTGATCAACCAAGAATTCAAGTTGAGAAAGAGTTTTAATCATTTGAATTGGGTAGCTATAATATTCAAAGGTAAGTAAGTTATTGTGCTATAAGTAATCGTGCAGCATTAGATTTAACTTTTTTGTTTTAGGTACAAGACAAAGATTCTTCACATGTTTTGTTAACAAAAGTCTGTTTTGCCGAATGCCCATAGCAGTAAGCCGTAAGCTCAAAAATTAAATTTTATTCTGCGGACTAACTTATTAGGAGCTGCAAAGGCAATTTTTGAGGGATTAATTTTATCTATTTGAACTTCAAAATTTACACGCCAGTACTCATGCTTTTTGTATCAATAGAAAATTTAATCAGCCTCGACTCTCTGACTTGGCCGCCGTACAAGTAGGTAGTTTACCTTCAAAAAATATGTATTTAGTAAAGCTTTTCTCTGATAATTCGAGTAGAAACCGTTTGATGAAGAGCCCTCCTACTGCACTAAAATAGCCTATAAATTTAATGATTAATATTTAAGCTACGCAGTATTTTCAAGATAAATCAGTGAAAGAGAAATTTAGGCGCTGAATAATGAATAAAACTATTAAAGTCCTAATCGAAGAAGATTTGAATAGGCTACGGTAGAAAGCTATACTACTAAATTTTGAGTGTTGGGCGGACACTCATTTTAAAGTTTACGAGTTAAAAGATTCTGAATTCATTAAGGTTTTTTCAATACAATCGAATTCGGCAGAGATACGTAGTGTTTCAACTTTCCTATTTTCGTCCAATGACTCATCTAAAGGTGAAATTTCTTCGGACTCTATTAAGCTATTGATGTTTGAAACGATGTGTAATTTAAACTGCTTTAATTCTAGCTTACTTAGAATATTCATAAAGTTTTGGCAATTAAATCGAAAAGGAATAGCTCAGAAAGTGAATCAAAACTATGCTTTTCATTAGGGGTTCTTATGTGTACGGGCAAGATTTTTGAACAATAATACAAGGAAAGTCCCTTATTTGCAAGTCACTTTATGAAGGATATTTATCAGTAAAGATTAGATAAATATGATAATAGTTACATATTTCTTAAATATCTGTTTTTCAGTAAGTTACTATTTTATTTAAAAGCCTTTTTCGTGGCTATACATCAAATAAAACGGAGATACTGTTGGAAGTATTCATAAAAAATCGTTTTGGTTACTAAGTTATCTTTCTAAACATTGTTTGAATGCTCAATTTTCAAAAGCTTTGCTTAGTGATTTTTACCTAACCATTCCAACATATATGTTTTCAAAGATTTCTACCATTGAATCGGGGATATTGGCCTCAATCATACAAGATTTTGATCATTGTATTTGTATCGTAAATACAAAGTATCAATTGATTGATGGAAATCAGGCCTTTTTGTCCAACTTCCCAAACAATGGTTTAGGACTTGATTTTTTATCCAACAATAAACAATTTAAAGAATCTCTTGAACAGGCCTTTAAAGGTGCCAAAATTCAGTATATTACCGAGCTAAACAATCGAATATTTGAAATCAAAATTAGTATTCAAGTAGTTGAAAATGAATCACTTGCCTTAGTTCAATTTTTCCCAAAGTCATCTCAGACTTTTGATTCTGAGCAAGCCTTACAATACAAATATATCGTTGACCATGTTCATGATGTTCTGTTTCAGACCGATGCTTCTGGAAATTGGGTATTTTTGAATCAAGCTTGGACCAATATTTTTGATTACACCCTCGAAGAAAGTCTTGGTAGACCCTTCTATGAATTTCTGCATCCCGAAGATGTTCAGAAGAATGCCCTATTGTTTGCCCCGCTAATCGCACAACAAAAGACCTATTGTAAACACATCATTCGATACATTTCAAAAGCTGGTTCGGTAAAATGGATTGAGGTTTTTGCTACCTTGGTAATTGATAAATTAGGTGCAGTAACTGGTACTGCGGGTACCCTTCGAGATATTACCAACGAAAAAGAGAAGACAAGAATAAATTCAATTCTTTCGAGTAATGTTCAGGATATCGTATGCATTCATGACTTAGAAGGTAATTATTTGTACGTTTCTCCATCGATTAGTTTACTAACGCTGTACAGTCCCGAGGAGCTTCTAGGAAAATCACATTACGACTTTGTACACCCCGACGACAGAGGACGATTTATGGCAATCGAAGGAGCCAACCACGAAACAAGCTATATTTCGTATCGTTTTAAGAAAAAAAATGGGGAATATATATGGTTAGAAACAAGCTTAAAAGTATTTTTTGATGATTACGATATTTGTAGTCGTATCATTACCTCTTCGAGAAGTATCCAAGAACGAAAACTTGTTGAGGAGAGTATGCTAAAGTCTTTGCAAAGAGAAAAAGAGCTAAATCAGCTAAAAACACGATTTGTAAATATGACCTCTCATGAATTTCGAACACCGCTCGCAACGATTAGATCAAGTGCCGAAATAATTGAGGCATACACAAAAATAGCCGATTTTCAACAGAAAGATAAAATCCTTAAACAACTCATCAATATTCAATCCGAAATAAGTCGAATTTCTAACCTGATAAACGAAACGCTTCTTATTGGTAAAATGGAGTCCCAGCAATTAACCGTGCATCGGGAAGAGGTAGATGTTGTTGAGCAAGCCCAATTTGTAATCTCCCGTCAAAACCAACAACAAAAGGATTTTCGCGAGGCAAAGTTGATAGTACTTGGAAAGCAGTATAAGATTTGGATTGACCCACAACACCTCATTCATATTTTAGATAATTTACTTACGAATGCCTTCAAATATTCGGAAGGAAAACCCGAACCCATTATTCTAATACGATTTGAAAAATGCCAGCTAAGTATCGAAGTAAAAGACTTTGGAATGGGCATTCCGTACGAAGAGCAACACAAAATATACTCCTCCTTTTTTAGGGCCAACAATGTAAGCAAAATAGAAGGAACAGGTTTGGGCTTAGTTATCGTAAAAAATTTGGTACAATTGAATGAAGGAAATATCAGATTTGAAAGTGTTGAAAATCAAGGAACAACTTTTTTTATTGATTTTTGAGCAAAATTAGATTTAGGCAGAAGGCAACAGGCACGAGGCAAAGAGTGTTCAGTTGTTTCTTAGTAACAATAGATATGTTTTTGCCGAATGCCTGTGGCTGAAAGACCTAAGCTCAAAAAGTAAATATTGTTTTGCGTGCTAACTTATTTAAAACTGTAATTAACAATTTTCTTTTACTTATAAAATAATCCTTAGTAGTTTATGAATGTATTTTCAAATCAAGAGTTACAGCATTTTAAGCGTACAATCTGTAATGAACTAAATCATCTTGTCGAAAAATGGAATACGTCCACGACATTAGCATCTAGCATCAACCTAAGTCCAGAACTGATGTATTCCTTAAGATTTTATCTTAAAAATTGTAATTAAATCTTTCTTTGATTG
>NZ_JBMLSD010000425.1:4937-9745 GCF_049240685.1 Flectobacillus sp. | reverse complement strand
GATGTATTCCTTAAGATTTTATCTTAAAAATTGTAATTAAATCTTTCTTTGATTGCTAGTAATTACACAAAATTAGAACGAAGTGGTGTATTATGGGCAACAGGAACAAAAGGCTTATGGCTATCAGCTTTGAGCATTCGGCAAAAACGTATCTATTGTTAAGAAATAACTTAACACTCTTTGCCTTGTGCCTGTTTCCTGTTTCCTGTTGCCTGTTGCCTTCAACTTTATCACTTTCTGAATTATAATCCTACTTTCTTTGACTAGTCATCCTAATTCGTTGTTTTATTTGTTGAGAACCTCGATGATAAAACAGCGAATAGAGATGATGAACCTTGCCAATTTTTGCAAATTTTCTGCCATTTCCTGCAAAATCCCTAGAAGTAGGGATTGTTTCACTTCTCAAAATGATACAACTTTGTACCACAGGTAATCAAACTAAATGTATTGCGGTGTAGATTACCTTACCATTCATTTAAAAGAAAGCCCATCATAAAAATTAAGTAGATATACTGATTTTTGTCATTTTTATATTGAGCAAAAATCCTGTCACTATCGTTACTTTACTCTTACATTTGATAATATAAGCTAGAGCATTGTAACCCCAGTATATCGTATGCAAATCGGAATCATAGAAGATGATAGTATCCTTAGAGAAAATATAGAAACATTTTTCTCTATATACCCTGATATTGAGGTAAATATTTCGGCCAGTAGTATTGAGAGTTTTTTGACACAAAGCCTTCAAGTCAATCAAGAGCCCTATATTGTGTTTATTGACGTAGGTTTGCCAGGAATATCAGGAATCGAAGGAATAAGCAAGGTGAGAGAGCGTTTCCAAAACACACATATTGTGATGATTAGTGGTACGTGCAACGAAGAGTCTATTTGGGAGGCCGTGAAAGCGGGTGCAAATGGCTATTTATTGAAACCGCTTTCATTAAAAAGACTTGTTGAACAAATAGACATCATCAAAAATAATGGAGCACTTATATCGCCTGAAGTAGCTTCAATGCTTTTTTCTAAAATAAACCAAAAGCCGCCAGAAAGGAAAGTAAAAGCAGAGGAGCTACTATCACGACGAGAGCTTGACGTGATGGATTATTTACTAAAAGGTATGTCCTACAAGGAAATCGCAGACAAACTTTACATCAGTTATACCACCGTCAATGATCATGTAAAGAAAATTTATCACAAATTAGGGATTAATTCAAAAGGTGAATTATTAGCCCTATTCATAAACTAACCTAATGATATTAAGTAACGAACCGCCAATTTGCCTTATAGTTGACGATGATTTTATCAATCGTTTTGTACTAGGCAAAACCCTTGAATTTTTGAATCAATCATACCAAGAATGTGAAAATGGTGAAGATGCTATTAATTGGTTAAAAAAGACCTCCTACAAAGACGTTATTGTTTTACTCGACCTCAATATGCCAGTGATGGATGGCTACGATTTTTTAGATTTTCTTAAAAAACATCCTAAAGAATTTGAGCATACCAATATTCAAGTTGTAGTAATTTCGGCATCAAGTTATTCACATTTTATTGAAAAAATGCCTAATGCAGACATTGTACAGTTTTTATCAAAACCTGTAGAAAAGGAACAAATCAAAAATGCTATTAACGAATCTATTGAATTGTTTAAGCAATGATACTCAAAGAAGACAAACTACAAGCCCAGCTCAATTTTGTACTCAATAAAATTCCGTTTGCGGTATTGATGGAAAGTTATGACCGCAAACTACAGTTTGTCAACCAGAATTTTTGCCAACTTTTCAATATTCCGCTTAGTCCCGAGCAGTTAATTGGTTTTGATTGCAAAGTAGCAGCCTCTCAGAGCGCTAGTATGTTTAGCAATCCTTCCCTATTTATTTCGAGAATTGATGAAATACTTAAAAATGAAGAATTCGTATCTCATGAATTAATGGAATTGGCAGATGGTAGAGTGTTTTTAAGAGATTATTTGCCAATTATTAATGAGGGTGTTCATGAAGGGCACGTTTGGATATATTATGATTACACCGAGGCTCGTACGATGGAGTATCATAGTATGCACCTAAAAAAATTTTATGAACAAATCCTTAATCATATACCAGCTGATATAGCTGTTTGGAATAAAAAACATCAGTATGTTTATATTAATCAAACTGCAATAAAGGATGCTCAACTGAGAGAATGGTTAATCAATAAAGATGACTATGATTTTGCTCAATACCGAGGAAAAGATACGCATTTTGCTGATGTTCGTCGAAATGCTTTTAATGAGGCTATTACTACCCAATCGGTATATGAATTCTTGGAAGATGGTGTCAATCGCGAAGGGCAACTCAAATATAATTTGAGACGTTTTCAGCCGATTTTTAAAGAAAACGGTGAACTCGAATTTGTAGTTGGTTATGGAATGGATGTGACTTCACTCAAAAAAACGGAGGAATACGCCCGCCAAAAAGACATTACTTTTGCCAAAGTGGCTGATTTATTGGATGTTGTGGTAATTGTCATCGACCATCACTACCAAATTGTTTTTGCCAATGCCGCCTATGAATCTTTTTTTGGTATTCCTACTAGTCAGATTATTGGAAAAGGAATTGATGATATTGCCATCGAAGATACCAGTATCATCAAAAAAGATATAGAGCTTTATCAGCAATCTCAATTTGCGCAACACACCGCCAAGGTATACCAAGTAAAAGACAAATATGGTATGACTAAGTATTTTTCATACTCTTTTACGCCGTATGTACAGGGTAAAGCTGGCAATATAAACTATGCTATTTTCTTGAGTGATGTTTCTGACCAATACTATGCGGTGTCGGAGTTACAAAAAATTATTGATAAGGAGCGACGTCTCAATGAGCTTAAGTCGGGTTTTGTCAATATCGTTTCTCACGAAATGCGGACTCCTATGTCTGTGATTCAGTCAAGCGCCGAAATACTAGAGATGTTGAACGAGGCAGATCGTGTAACCAAACCACAGCTCGAGTTGCATCTGAGTAGAATCATCAATGAGGTAAAAGGAATGGAATCATTGATGCAGGAGTTATTGCTAATCAGTAAAATAGAAGGTGGCAAAATGGAATATCGACCTTATCCGCAAAACATTACGGAATTGGTCACCAATATTATAGCCACCAACTTTGAGCCCTACCAAGATGGCCGACGCGTCGAGCTCAGGATTAAGGGAGAAGAGCATTTGGTTTATTTTGATAAATTAATGATGACTCACATTCTGAAAAATTTGATTGAAAATGCCTTCAAGTATTCAGTAAACCGACAATCGCCCGTAATCCGACTACGCTATCATTCCAATGGTGTGAGTATCTTGATTAAAGATTTTGGCATCGGTATTCCTGAAAAAGACCTCCCAAATCTTTTTAAAGCATTTGCAAGAGCCTCCAACGTGGAAGGTATAAAGGGTACAGGACTCGGCTTGCTGGTAGTCAAGTATTTTGTCGATTCCCATAAAGCCTCTATTCAGGTAAAGAGTAAACAAAACCAAGGAACTTCTGTTCTACTAGAACTTAACCATCATGACGCCTAAAATCGTATTAATCGAAGATGATTTATTGCTTGCAGAAAACACAAAAACAATTCTCGAATTAAACGGATTTGAGTGTGAGGTTGCTCATCAAGGGCAGTTAGGTGTTGAGCTAGTCAAGTCCGTTCAGCCAGATTTGGTGGTTTGTGATATCATGCTCGATGAAGTAGATGGCTTCGAAGTATTAAAACGCATTCGTGCTATTCAAGAATTTATTCATTTACCGTTTATTTTCTTGACTGCTAGAGCAGATTTTCTTGATAAAAGAAAAGGTATGAATCTTGGTGCCGACGATTTCCTTACCAAGCCATTTATGTCAAAAGATTTGGTCGAGACTATTCGAGCGAGATTGTTGATGAGCAACCAAAAAAAAGAATCTGTTGGCCTTGAAATCAAAAAAAATGCGGTTGACGTTTTTTACAATATTTCAAGCCATGAATATCTTACACCCCTTAATGGTATAGTCAACCTTAGTAAGATGGCGGTAAGCATGATTCAGAACAATCAAGTAGAAGAAGCCCTACCACTGTTGGAAGGTATTAGTATTTCGGGAAATCGTATTTTGAGAACCACCCGAAAACTACTCTGGTACAATCAGTTATCAAATCATGATAACCCTTGGAGAAACTCTACTAGTGGAATTGTTCATATTTTAAAGCTTCAAAAACAAATTGTAGAGTCACTAAAAAAAGGAACTACTGCGCCATTCGAATTCAATATTAGATCAAATATTAATGTTTTATATGGATATGACGAAGTACTTTTGGAGTTTGTCCTTACCGAAATATTTCAAAACATCATTCAATATGCCAATCCATCTTATAAAGTATATGCCGATACGAGGCTTGAAAACAACTACCTTGTTTTAATTATTCGGAATCATTATTCGGGCAACTATCAGGTTAGTAGTCAAGACATAAAGCCTTTTTATCAAGCGCATAACCCCAAAGATATGAATGGAACAGGCCTTGGACTTTTTATTATTCAGGAGTGGGTGAAAACAGTACACGGCCAGATGGAAGTCCTCGGACAAAATAATCTTTTTGAAGTGATTATGAAAATCCCTGTGAGTATTTGATAATAAAAACTAGGTTTTCAGCTTGGCATTCGGCTTTGGGAATTCAGCTTTAGGCTTTCAGCTATCAGCTTTGAGCATTCGGCGAAATATATCTGTTGTTCCTAAGAAACAATTTTACACTCGTTGCCTTATGCCTGTTGCCTTGCGCCTAATAAACAAAACTTAAACTTTTTGGCTTACGGCTAT
>NZ_JBMLSD010000425.1:0-4837 GCF_049240685.1 Flectobacillus sp. | reverse complement strand
AAACAAAACTTAAACTTTTTGGCTTACGGCTATCAGCTTTGAGCATTCGGCGAAATATATCTGTTGTTCCTAAAAAACAATTTTACACTCTTTGCCTTGTGCCTGTTGCCTGTTGCCTGTTGCCTTCAAAACAAAACTTAAACTCATTTTGCACAATTACTTAATACAAATATTATATTACGTTAATCGTAAATACCTGAAAATATTCTGCGCTTGTACGAATTATTATCGCCAAATATTATGAAGGGCGTTTTTTTTCTTATATTAGTGAAGAATATTCTATTTACATATTTTTACTTTGTTTGAAAATAGAATAAGAGCAATTTTAAAACGATGAAATCATTACTTAACATACCAATTGTATTTGAAAACCATCAGCCTTCCGAATTTTTAAAAAAACTATCCGATTATTTTCCAATTGTAATTCAAAGTCGTAACGTTTTTCAATTTGAAAATACCGAAGGAAAAGGTCAAATACTAACTTTGGTAATTGAGCCGGGCTTTGAGGTTGAGCTTTTACAATTGCATTTTACCGAAGACTTACATATTCATCCCAAACCCACCGAACAAAATTCTCGGTGGAATGTAAGTATTTGTAATGATTACATATACCCTGGAGAGTTGTTTGATTTTACTCCAAACAATTACCCATATTGTGTGGTCTTGAGTTCGTCGATGGCAAATACCAATCGAATTTTTCCAGCGAATAAACAGATATTTAGTTTCTCACTAACTTTCTCGAAAGAGTGGATTGAACAAAATGTCATTCAAGACTTGAAAGAGGAAGCTTCTGAGAGGCTGAATGAAATCATCGAAAGTCATGAGCCTATCTTTATGATGGATAACGTCGATATCGACCTTCATCGAATTGTAGAAACTTTACTCAATGAAGATTTGTACCAGCAAAATACGAAATTGCTTTTTTACAAAACGGCACTTGATTTGACTTTAACCTTTTTCAAAAAGATCATTAACAAAAGTATATTTATACCAAGTGCACAGAATTTTAAGAAAAGAGATATTCAAAAAATTCAAGAAATTAATGAGGCTATCCTTAAAGATTTAACAAAACCTTGCCCTTCAATTGAAGAACTATCGAAGGCCGTTGGCATGAGTACTGCCAAGTTTAAGACTTTGTACAAAGCTGTTTTTAATAATAGTGTTTACAATTATCATTTGAATGAAAGATTGGTTCAGGCTCGAAAATACCTACAATCTGGCAAATACACTATCAATGAGGTGGCATACATGGTTGGGTTTAATTATCCATCGAGTTTTTCTAGAATCTTTAAAAAAACTTTTGGACAATCGCCCTTGCAGTATATGGGTTTGCACTATGAGGAAGATCAAGATGAAAAAAGTTAAATTTAGCCCGTAATCCGACTTCTGCTTGCAGCTAATGAAGATTACTTACCTTAAAATCAGATTTTTTATAGATATCTGTTATAGATTCCTTTCAAATATTCTTAACACTAACACAAACAAGAAGAAAACAGCTTTGATACTTAGCTCATTGAATTTTACCATTCTCTAAATGAGTACTTTTCTATGGAAACTCTAGCAGAAACAAAATCTCATACTTCAGAAACAAAGACAAATAAACATATTCACACGCTGAATCAAAAAGACCTTTTGATTCAGCGAGCATTAGATTTTTCTAATGAGGTAATTTTAATTTTTGATCAAACTCAAAAAAACGTTTATCTCAACAAACAAGCCCAAGTTTTTATCCAAAATTACGGCTGTTGTAATGCCGTACATTCTTTGAATAGCTTTTTGGAGCAACTTGCATTTTCGATTGAAAACCTCGATTTGTGCTTAGTTACCAATGAAATATATTCATCTAAATATGGCTTAAAAGCAAAAATTGTTACTCTTGAACAACAATATTTTGTGTATTTGTCTATGAGTTCGGTGCTGGTACCGCAACAGGATATTATTAATACCATTATTTCTCCCGACTTCCACCCTATCCTCAATCAATCAAATGATATTTTGTGTCTAACTACCTGTGAAGGTAAAATACTGAAAATCAATAGGTCGGCTAGTATTTTATGGGGTTATTCGGTTGAGGAATTGGAACAAAAAAATCTATTAGAACTCCTTACTAAATCTTCCTATCAATCAATCCAAGCATCTTTTGGCTCGATTGCCGATGGCAATCCTCTTCAAAATGTTGTACTCGAAATTTCAAAAAAAGATGGAACAGTATTTCCTATGCTTTGGAATGCCGTTTGGAATCACCAGCAACAAGCTGTGATAGCGATAGCTAAAGATATTTCAGAGAATTTAATCAAAGAAAGAGCACTTCAAATTTCGGAACAAAACTACTCTTACTTGTTTAACAATAATCCACTACCCATGTGGATTAACGATTTTCATACAAAAGAGTTTATTGAAGTAAACGATGCAACATTGAGGCAATATGGTTATTCAAAGGAAGAACTCGCCAAAATGACGGTGTATGATATTATTGCTCCCGAAAACTTGGAGGTTTATAAAAACATTGGTTGGGATTTTTCTACTCAGCCACCAAATTATCGAGGAATATCCCTACACCAAACCAAATCTGGTAATATCATTATTGTAGATATAACAGCTCATCAAATTGAATACCACAATCGGCTAGTTTCATTAGTTTTGGTACATGATATCACCTTACGCAAACAAGCCGAGAAAGAACTTATTCAAAGTAATAATCGCTTAAAAACTGCTCAAGAAATTGCGCATTTGGCTTATTGGGAGCATGATTTGAGAACAGGCAAAGTGTATTGGTCGGATGAAGTATTCAAAATTTTCGAAATTGTAGAAAACAAAGAATTGTTTGATTACGAAGACTATATCGGTATGGTTCACCCAGAAGACCGTATGTCGGTCAAACTTCTCGAGGTATCTGTACTTTATGGAAGCAAACCAATAGAAAAGGAATTTAGAATCGTATTACCTTCAGGAAAAATAAAGTATATCTTTAGTAAAACCCAGGTTGTATTTGATACCGATGGCAACGCTGCTCGAATCGATAGTACCTTTTTAGATATAACGCTACAAAAACAAGCCAAGCTGGCATTAGGAAAAAGTAATGAACGATTTGAACTAGCCAAAAAGGCTACACGTGATATTATTTGGGATTGGGACATTATCACTGGAGATGCCTATTGGTCAGATAATTATGAAATTATATTTGGTAAATATCCCTACGAAGCCATGAAGGACTTTCAGGACTGGAGCCGAAATCTTCACCCTGAAGACAGAGAGCGGGTTTTGGATGAAATCCAGATGGCACTTACCAATCCAGCTCAGACGACTTGGGAAAGTGAATATCGCTATTACCGTGCAAATGGTGAAATTGCCTTTGTGAGCGATAAGGGCTATATGGTTTTCGACAACCACGGCAAGCCTATACGGATGGTTGGAGCCATGCGTGATATTACAAAAGAAAAACTTGAAGAACAACAATTAAATCTTTGGAAATCAGTTATTACGAATAGTAAAGACGCCATTTTGATTACCGAAGCAGAGCCCATTGACCTACCTGGGCCGCGAATCATCTATGCCAATGATGCCTTTACCAAAATGACAGGGTATGAGTTTGACGAAATAATCGGAAAATCACCAAGAATTTTACAAGGTAGTGCTACAAATCGCGTAGAACTCAACAAGCTTAGAAATACCCTCAAAAAATGGGAGTCATGCGAAATAGAAATTATAAATTACAAAAAAAATAAGGAGCCTTTCTGGGTCAATATTTCGTTGGTACCTTTGGCCGACGAAAACGGTCGGTATACTCATTGGATTTCAATTCAGAAAGATATCACCGAAAGAAAGAAAAATGAAGAGGAACGCGAACTGTTGATTAGAGAGCTAACCCAGATAAACCAAGATCTTCGTCAGTTTTCTTATATTACCTCTCACAATATTCGATCACCACTTTCCAACTTATTGGGACTCCTAAAAATTTTGAACACCTCAACCATCACAGATCCTACAACGCTTATGGTTTTGGAAGGCTTCAAAACATCAACATTTCAGCTCAACGATACAATCAATGATTTGCTCAAAATCTTGATGATAAAGGAGAATGTGAATGTTCAACAAGAACATATTGAGTTTGAATGTATTTGGAAAAAGGTGACTCAAATGACACAGCAACTAATTTTGGAAGCAAAAGCTAGGATTGACTTTAACTTTACAAAAGCAGAAAAGGTTTATTTTAATATTTCATATTTAGAAAGCATTCTTTTAAATCTACTTTCAAATGCCTTGAAATATCGTTCTACCGAAAGACCATTAGAAATTTCAATCATATCCAAAAATACCTCCAAGGGTATAGAATTAATATTTAAAGACAATGGCCTTGGAATAGATTTAAAACGATACAAAAGTAAAGTATTTGGTCTGTATCAAAGATTTCATAATCACCCCGATAGCAAGGGAATTGGTTTGTACATGGTTCATGCCCAAGTTAAGTCATTGGGAGGAAGTATTTCTATCAAAAGTAAAGTAGGCAAAGGAACTCAGTTTTCAATAATTTTCAAGAAATAGATGATGTTTAATAAGATATTGTGTGTAGACGACGACCCCATCACCTTAATGATTCTTAAGATGACAATGAAAAAGTGTGACTTTGCCACTAGCGTTGAAACAGTCATGGATGGAACAGAGGCGGTAAGATATTATGAGGGATTACTACAAAATCCTTCAATCGGTGCTCCCGAGCTAATTTTTTTGGATTTGAATATGCCACTTATGAGTGGTTGGGCATTTTTGGAAGTTTTTATAAAGAGATTTCAAGCCTCATTTCCTGATACAAAAGTCATCATTTTGTCTTCAAGTATTG
>NZ_JBMLSD010000424.1:0-7812 GCF_049240685.1 Flectobacillus sp. | reverse complement strand
CCTACGGCTTACAGCTTACAGCCTAAAGCTTACGGCTTAATGCCTTTTGCCTGAAAAATTAAATTTAATTTTGCGTATTAATTTATCTTGCTTTTCTTTTGTGCATTATCCTTATTAAATCTCTAACTTTTGCCGCCTTTCAGTCATTAAATAACATTTTATTCATCTCTTTTTGGTTGCTTTCTGAATTTAAAACAATTCTGTCACTGTGTAGAAATACCTATGAGTTAGCCTCCTGATATTGACACAATCAATTTATTCTGTTAAGTTTGTTTAGAACACTTATAAGATTAGTTAGCGAATGGATTTTCTCAACGAAACGCTTGTTTGGCTTATGAAAAGACGTCTCCCTCGTATTCAGGCTTTTATGGAAAAGCCTATGGATACGCAAGAGACTATGTTTTGGCAATTAATCCAGACCGCTAAATATACCGAATGGGGGAAAAAATACGATTTCCGTAGCATTTCTTCGATTCGAGATTTTCAGCAACGTGTTCCTATTTCTTCCTACGAAGACTTGTTCCCCTACATTGAGCGCATCATGAAAGGTGAGCAGAATATCCTTTGGCCTTCGCCTATACAATACTTTGCCAAATCTTCAGGCACTACCAACGCGCGTAGTAAGTTTATTCCCGTTTCGAAGGAATGTCTCGACGAATGTCATTTTATGGGTGGCAAAGACATGATGACCTTATTGGTAGAAAATAAACCAGAAACGGAGGTATTCAGTGGTAAGGGTTTATCGATTGGTGGCAGTTTATCTTCAAACCAGTTAAACTCACGCAGTATCATGGGTGACGTTTCGGCTGTGGTGATGAAAAACTTACCAATCTGGGCACAGATTATTCGCACACCCTCTCTTGATGTAGCCTTGATGGATGTCTGGGAAGAAAAAATTCAAAAAATGGCAGAAATTACCTCTCAAGAAAATGTGACCAGCATTTTGGGAGTGCCTACATGGACGTTGGTATTGATTGACAAAATTTTGGAACTTACAGGCAAAGACAATATTTTGGAGGTATGGCCCAATTTTGAATTTTTTATTCATGGCGCTGTGGCGTTCCATCCTTATCGTGATATGTTTAGAAACAAGGTTTTTCCTTCTGAACATGTCAATTACTTAGAGATTTATAACGCTTCTGAAGGTTTTTTTGGAGTTCAAGATGATATATCACGCAAAGACGAAATGATGTTGATGCTCGATTATGGTATATTTTATGAATTTATTCCAATGGAGGAGCTAGACAAGGAGTTCCCCAAGGCGGTTTCGTTGGGCGAGATAGAAATCGGTAAAAATTACGCTGTCGTGATTTCGACTAATGCAGGGCTGTGGCGCTACAAAATTGGCGATACGATTCGTTTTACGACCAAAAACCCTTATCGTTTCAAAATCTCAGGACGAACTAAGCAGTTTATCAATGCCTTTGGCGAAGAAATTATCGTAGAAAACTCTGATGTTGCTATCACTAAAGCTTGTGAAGCCACAGGAGCCATTATCAATGATTACACCGCCGGACCAGTGTATATGGATGGAGGAAAGAGTGGTTGCCATGAATGGATTATAGAATTTGATCGAGAACCCGATAATCAAGAGGTATTTAATCAGGTTTTGGATCAGACACTCCGCTCAATTAACTCCGATTATGATGCCAAACGTTATAAAGACATGGTTTTGACTCCCCCTAAAATCAACGTGGTTCAGAAAGATACCTTCTATTCGTGGATGCGTAGTAAAGGTAAATTGGGAGGACAACATAAAGTGCCACGATTATGCAACTCGCGAGAATACTTAGAGAGTGTTTTAGCCATAGCACATCAGAATAATATTGCTAATGTGAATTAACTAGATATGAGTCATCCTAAATGGAGCGATGACTCATATCTAGTTCACCAAAAGAGCCCTATTTCCCTAAAACTTCAATCCAAAATCAATCACTAATTGGTTGGTTTTGGTAATCATATCCGCAAATGAGCTACCGCGATTGATTTCAGAAAGTCCTCTTTGATATTGAAGACCAAAAAAGAATGCGTCATCTCCTGCTCCAAGTTTTTTTTCGAACCCTGCTCCTAGCAATAGATTTGCCTCCCCAAATCCAAAAATCCCTGAATTAGGCGCTACTCGGTCTCGAAATTGTACCAAAGCATTTTTGACTGAGTTGATGGGTTTTTCGGCAAGATTGATGTCTAATGTACCCCCAAACTGAATATAAAATGGCATTCCTGGTGTAACTTGATCACTAAATATCTTTAGGGACACAGGTATTTGAAGGTATTGTAGGTTAAATTCGGCAGCATTAGATTTGATTTCATCTTTGGTTAAAGGTTTTTGTACGAAGACATCTGTTTCATAAAAACTATTATAAATTGTGTAGGATACCCCCTTTACCGAATACCAAAGACCTGTACTAAAAGCATATTTTTGAGCAAAATAAAAATCAGCGACTGGCCCAACGGTCATGTTGATTTTGGCAGCGCCATCCGACATTCCTTTAAAGTTTTTGACACCATCGAAAGAAACAAAAGTAATAGCTGGCGAAAATTTAAAGCCAATCGACATGCTGTTGAATCTACCGCCCCAATATTCACGAGAGGCCGATGACAAACTTGAGGACCATAATTGATTCTGTGCTAGTAGATTTGTTATCGTAGCGAGAATAAAAAAGATTATTAATACGTTTTTCTTCATAATTTTGCAGGTAAATACCTGATATATTTTGATTGACTAAGTACGTTTCTTAAGAGTATTGTTTTGTTATACTTTTGATTTTCAAACTATAAAACAGACAATCTGGCAATTTATTTTGTCAATAACTCTGGTAAGAGCAATACAATACCTCATTTTAATAAGCTTTAGGCTGTAAGACGAAGGCATTAGGCAACATGTTTTCATTCTTTTATGAGAGATAATTTTAAACTTTCGGCTTTCAGCTATGGGCTTTCAGCAAAATATATTTGTAGTTACTACAAAATATGTTAAAACTCTTTGCCTTGAGCCTGTTGCCTTGTGCCTACTTAAATCTCATTTGAACACTGATTGCTTTTAACAGCTACCACAAGCATGAAAATTTTCGCAAAAATAGGATTTCTTCTTTTAGTTTCAGTATGCCTTTGGGCTTGTTCTGACAATACCGATGGCGAACCTGATGTAAGTAATATTAAAGTTGACCTTAAGATTCAGTACTTAGATAAAGAACTTTTTGCTTGTAAAACAGAAGAAGAAGTATTGATTTTTCTGAGAAAATACTCAGATTTTGCTAGTCAATATTTCAATACAGATGCAGCTTCTTTTCCTGCCTTGGCCAACAAGCTTTTTCCACAAATTAGCAATTCAGCTTTACAAGAATTTTATCAACAATCTCAAGAAAAAGGTTTTTTTGGCAACCAGAATCTTGAAAATGACTTCAAAGAGGCATTTCAGCATATCAAGTACTATTATCCAGACTTTAAAGAACCTAAAATTTATACTATTTTTACAGGCTTTTTCGGCTTAGGTACAATCCTTAATCCTGAATTACGCGTAAATGATTCGACCATTATTGTTGGTATCGATTATTTCATGGGACCAAAAGGCAAATATCTACCAGATATCTATGATTATCAAATAAAAAAAATGTCACCCGCAGTTATTGTGCCACAAACTATACTACAACTTTCGAGCCGCTATAATGCTACCAACCCACAAGACAGAACCCTGCTTGCGGAAATGGTATGGTATGGAAAAAGTTATGTTTTTGGAAAAGTCATGATGCCTTCTAAACCTGATAGTGTATTTTTGGGATATTCAGAAGAGCAGCTGAATGCTACTTACGATAATCAGAAAGTTGTATGGGCTTATTTTATCGACAACAAACTCTTGTATTCTACTCAAGACCCAGTAAAGGGAAAGTATGTTGGCGAACGACCTTCGACCCCCGAGATTGGCCCGGCTTGCCCAGGAGGAATTGGCAGATGGCTAGGCTTCAGGATTGTCTCAAAGTATTATTATGATGACGAAAAACTCACGATTCAGGACTTGATGAAAGATCCTAGTGCACAACACATTTTTGAAGCCTCTAAGTACAAAGGACTACCAGACGAAGAATAACAACATTGAGCCAACCTTTTGGCAAAGTTTTATGTTATAATTTTGAGATTGATTAAAGAAATTTACGGCTATCCTTCTGATAGTCAAACCAACAAATAATTCATTTAATATCAACTGTCTCTATGATTTTTAAGACAGTGTTATTCGAACATGGCAAAGCGAAGCGATAGATTTGGAGACGATGCTTCTCCACAAGATAAAAAGAAAATTACAAAAGAAGGATTAAGAAAAGCATTATCGATTTTTAGATTTACAGCTCCTTACAAAGGAACATTTATCATTGGTTTTATCTTTTTGATTTTATCACAAATCACCTCCATGAGTGTGCCTTTGTTGATGGGTCAAATGGTGGCTTCGATTCTTTCGCCCAATGACGCGCAGCAAATGCAAGCAATGTCGAACAACCCGATGATGCAACAAATGCAAAGTAGCTCGGTTATGAACTTGCCAAAGCTGACACTCGACCAAATGACCTTGTTATTCTTGGCGATTTTGGCTGCACAAGCGCTGTTTTCATTCTTTAGAGTTTACACCTTTTCGAGAGTCACAGAGCGCTCTATTCGAGATATTCGTAAAGAGCTTTACGGCAAAATGATTTCATTGCCCGTTACCTTCTTCGAAAAAAATCGTGTGGGCGAACTTATGAGTCGCATTACTTCGGATGTAACTCAATTGCAGGATATTCTTTCTGTAACCTTAGCCGAATTTTTCCGCCAAATCTTCACGCTCATCGGTGGGATTTGTTTGATTATTTATTTTTCTGGAAAACTCACGCTCTTCATGCTTTCTACCTTTCCTGTTTTGGTAGTAGCGGCTTTCTTTTTTGGAAAATTTATTCGTAAAAACTCTAAAAAAGTACAAGATGAGCTAGCTCAAACCAATGTGATTGTCGAAGAAACCCTTCAATCGGTCAATGTCGTAAAAGCATTTACAAACGAGACTTTTGAAGTGAATCGTTACACAACCTCTCTCGAAAAGGTATTGAATTGGGCTTTACGCACGGCAACTTTCCGTGGTAGCTTTATTTCATTTATCATCTTTGTTTTGTTTGGAGCTATAGTTGGGGTAGTTTGGTATGGCGGTCATTTGGTGCAAAATCATGAACTGACGTTTGATAAATTATTGACCTTTATTATCTATACAGGTTTCATTGGTGGTTCGGTTGGGGGCTTGGGTGATATTTATGCTCAAATCCAAAGAACCATCGGCGCTTCTGAGCGTATACTCGAAATTTTAGATGAAGAAGGTGAAATATCTACTACCGAGACCGTTACACCTGTACATGTGAAAGGTGAAATAGTTTATGACAATGTGGCCTTTGCCTACCCGTCTCGTCCAGATGTACAAGTCCTAAAAAATATTTCTCTCAAGGTAGAAGCTGGTAAAAAAATCGCCTTGGTTGGTTACTCTGGAGGCGGGAAGTCTACAATAGTTGGGTTGCTACTTCGCTATTATCGCTTAAATAGTGGCAAAATTTCGGTCGATGGGCAAGATATTCAGTCATATAATCTTACCGCTTTGCGCCAAAATATTGCTGTAGTACCACAAGAAGTGATGTTATTTGGCGGTACAATCCGTGAGAATATTGCTTACGGAAAACCTAATGCTACCCAAACCGAAATTATCGAAGCTGCACGTAAAGCTAATGCCCTAGACTTTATTGACTCCTTCCCCGAAAAATTTGATACGGTTGTTGGCGAAAGAGGAGTAAAACTGTCAGGTGGACAACGCCAGCGTATTGCTATTGCTAGAGCTATCTTGAAAGACCCTGCCATTTTGGTACTTGATGAAGCAACCAGTGCTTTGGACTCTGAGTCTGAAAAATTGGTACAAGATGCCCTTGATAAACTAATGCAAAATCGTACTACGATTATCATTGCTCATCGCTTGGCAACTATCAGAAATGTGGATACAATTTATGTTTTGAGAGACGGAGAAATAGCAGAATCTGGAAGCCATGAAGAACTGCTAAATCAAGAAGAAGGTATTTATGCCAACCTTGTAAAACTACAGTATGAGTCTAGTATCTTAAGCGAGTAAACCTATGAATACGAGCGAAATAAAAAGTACCTTGAAGGCCTACAGTCTTCGCCAAACAGAATGTCGAGAAGAGATTCTGGATATATTTTTGACAAAGGCCTACGCTTTGGCGCATGCTGATGTAGAAACCCAAATGTCAGAAAAGTTTGACCGAGTTACCGTTTATCGAACGTTGAAAACTTTTTTAGACAAAGGCCTAATTCACAAAGTACTAGACGATGAGGGTGGCATTAAATATGCCCTTTGTAAGGACAATTGCCATTCTGAAGACCACACTCACCATCATGACCACGTGCATTTTAAATGTACCAAATGCGGGCTTACGACATGTCTCGACCACGTGACGATTCCTCCAATTGCCCTGCCCGAAGGTTATCAGCGTGTAGAAACCAATTTGTTGGTACAAGGTGTTTGCAAAACCTGTAATCATGAACTTTAGGGTTTTTAAATATATTTAACATTCCCCTGCACAAGGCATATCTCAAACCTCTCTGAAAATGAGAGGTTTTTTATTTAGCTTTGTAAAAAATTTAATAGTCTGTATATTTTTGACTACATACCAACCTTTGCTTAGGCATGAAGATTTTAGATTTATATATATTAAAAAAGTTTCTCAAGACATACGTTTTTGCAGTACTGATTATTGTTGCGATTATTTTGGTAATCGATTACACCGAAAAGGTAGATAATTTTATCAAAAAGCAAGCTCCTACGTCGGAAATCCTCTTTAGTTATTACCTCAACTTTGTACCATATTGGGCCAATTATATTAGTCCTTTAATGGTATTTATTTCGACGGTATTTTTTACGGCAAACTTGGCTGCTCGCACGGAGCTTATTGCGATTTTGAGTACTGGGGTGAGTTTTCTTAGATTGATGCGCCCCTATTTGATGGGTTCGGCACTAGTGGCAATCATTACCTTTTTTATGGTGGCATGGATTATTCCGATTGCGAATAAAACGCGCATCAAGTTTGAACGAAAATATGTGATTGATACCTACTATTTCAGCGGTCGAGATGTCCATATCAAAGTGGCGCCAGATACGTATGCCTACATGGAAACCTACGATAACAACTCGAATACTGGGTATAGATTTACGCTAGAAAAAATTCAGAATAATCAGCTTATGAGCAAACTAATGGCTGAGCGAATTACTTGGGATACAACCCGTCGCAAATGGACAATCCATGATTATCGTATTCGTGCTTTTGAAGGTGAAGGTAAAGAAAAACTGACTTATGGCACAAAAATCGACACTACGATTAACCTTTCGCCCAAAGATTTTGACAGTAATTATCAGCTTCATGAGACTTTTACACTGCCAGAATTAAATGCGCATATTGCCAAGCTCAAATCGCGTGGAGCAGATGGCGTTGAAGTGTTCGTTGTCGAAAAATATGTTCGATTTGCCAATCCTTTTGCCATTATTATTCTTACCATGATTGGATTGATTGTATCAGCCAGAAAATCGCGTGGAGGAGTGGGTTTTCAGATTGCGTTGGGTTTTCTGTTAGCATTTGTATATATCATGTTTTTTATGATGAGTAAAGGTATGGCAGAGTCTGGCTCAATGCCTCCTCTCCTAGCGGTATGGTTGCCTAATATTATTTTTAGTGGTATTGGAGTATTACTTTACTATACGATTCCACGATAAGTAGGTGAGCAATATTAGGGTTTTAGGCGGTA
>NZ_JBMLSD010000423.1:0-1732 GCF_049240685.1 Flectobacillus sp. | reverse complement strand
AGATTTTTAAATTTTAACTTACATTTTAGAGCAAAAACTTCCATAACTGCATAATTTTTGTATATTTGTTTTTAGCTTCATCTCTCTACCGACTAGATTTATAAATTATCCGCCCTTAGTCCATTTATTCATTTAGTTTAAAATTAGGTATGCGAATCTTGTTATCATTATCACTGTTGTTGAGTATGGTAGTATTTGGAATTTCCGCACAAAATTGCAACTGCGACTATACTATAACCCAATCAGGCAACTACAATCCCTCCAACCTCCCTGTAAAGGCTGGCCAAACTATTTGTATCCAACAAGGCCTCTATAGCGATTTGTATTTCAGCGATTTTAAAGGCGAAAACGGCAAACCCATCACTATCATCAACTGTGGCGGTAATGTCGAAATTCAAGGGCTTAATGTGGGTATACAATTCTCGAATTGTAGGTATTTTCGACTCACAGGTTCTGGCAATAGTTCCTTACTTTACGGATTCAAGGTTAGTTCGCAAGCCTCCAATTCTATGGGTATCAAAGTAACAGATAGAAGTTCTGATTGTGAAATTGACCACCTAGAAATCACCAATGTTGGTTTTGCAGGCATGATGATAAAAACCGATCCGAGTTGTGATATGAACAATTGGGAAAATCGGTTTACGATGTACAATGTCAAGATTCATCATAATTATGTTCATCATACGGGTGGTGAAGGTTTGTATGTAGGGAGTTCATTCTGGAATTATGGACAAGATATCAACTGCTTTGGTACTACTATCAATGCCAAGCCGCATTTGATTTATGGCCTAGAAATTAATCACAACAAAATAGAAAATACAGGTGCCGAGGGTATACAATATGGCTGTGCCCCAGATGCCAAAGTGCATCATAACACTGTTACTCATCCTGGAAGTGCCCCCTTTGCCGAATTCCAGAATAATGGTATACAAGTAGGTGGTGGTTCTGGTGGCGAATGTTACAGCAATATAGTCAGTGAAGTTCCGGGGGTTGGGATTATTATGATTGGTGGCATCGGTCATCAGAACGTCTATAATAATTTGGTGTATAATACGGGTAACAGTGGAATTTTTTCGGATACAAGGCCTCGTTCAACCGAAAATACTCCTGTTAGGATTTATAATAATACTGTTATCAACACGGGTAGTGAGAGTCTAAAAATCTATAGTCTCATTCAGAATTACGAAGTATTTAACAATGCATTTTTATTGAGCGCCACTGGACGGTACATTAACGCACCCGCTGGCGTACAATTTTCGCAAGAAAAAAACTTTAGTTCAAACCTATTAGATGAAGCTAATTTTCAGGCACCAAGCCAAAATAATTATAAACCTAGGCTAACTTCACCTTTGGTCAATCAAGGAAAAGACCTGAACTATATGAATCTCAGTTATGATTTGTCAGATACTTTAAGACCCATTGGGGGCGCTTTCGATATAGGCTGTTATGAGTATGCAGGAAGTTGGTTGACACAGGAAAACTCCCCAATAGAAGAGCTACTCCCCTATCCAAACCCTAGCAGCGAAGTAGCATACATTAATCTCCCTGTTGGAAATCAATTTATTTCGCTTGAAATTTTTGATTTATCAGGGAGAAAAGTAGAAGAAAAAGAAATAACTCCTGTACTCGAAAATCTATATGCAATTGATTTGAAAGCATTGCCTGCAAGCACGTATATTATTCAACTTAGGCAGGTTACAGGCACCCGAAGCATTTCGCCCATTTTTAGAGG
>NZ_JBMLSD010000422.1:2577-17192 GCF_049240685.1 Flectobacillus sp. | reverse complement strand
CCTACTGCCTACTGCCTACTGCCTACTGCCTACTGCCTACTGCCTACTGCCTACTGCCTATCTAGTATTTCTGTGTATGGTCTTTATGTGTGAAAATGGATTAGCCCAAAATCCAAATTTTCATATTTATCTAAGTTTGGGGCAATCTAAAATGGAGGGAAATGCCAAATTTGAGCCACAAGATACCCTATCCATCAATCCAAGATTTAGGATACTTGAGGCAGTCGACTGCCCCAACTTAGGTCGAAAAATGGGCCAGTGGTATACCGCAGTGCCCCCCCTTTGTCGATGCAATACTGGACTCACCCCAGTAGATTATTTTGGAAGAACCATGCTTGATTATTTGCCAAAGGAGGTGAGCGTGGGGGGCATCAATGTATCGATTGGAGGATGTAAAATAGAGCTTTTTGATAAAGCAAAATCTGCCCATTATGTAGCCGACGTGGCGCCCGAATGGATGAAAAATATGATTAAATCATATAATGGAGACCCATACAAACGCTTAGTCGAAATGGCAAAAATTGCACAAAAGGAAGGAGTGATTAAGGGAATTCTCTTACATCAAGGAGAATCTAACACAAATGATTCGTTGTGGACTCAGAAGGTCAAAATTGTCTATGACAACTTGCTTCAAGATCTCAACTTTCCTGCCAATTCCATTCCTATATTGATTGGCTGGCGAAACTGTCCATGCCGAACAAGGCGGAATTTGTGCTAGTATGAACGCCCTGATAGCAACCTTACCTCACACTATCCCAAATGCTCATGTTATTTCTTCAAAAGGCTGTACAGATGCAGCGGACAACTTACATTTTGACGCAGCGGGATATCGTGAACTGGGTAAACGATATGCCCTCACCATGCTAGATATACTGGGTTACAAACATTAAAATATGTTGTTGATTACGCTTTTGAATATTACAGTTTGATTAACACACAGACTTAATTATCTACTGGTACATCTTTCAAAAATAATTCTATCTGTTTCCTAGAGGGTTTATTAATCGGTTGCATTGCTTTTGAAGTAATAAAGTGCCCTCTATGGTCAAAATACATAAACCTTGGAATTTCTAAGGTACTCTTCTCGTTTTCTCTTCTTGTGAAGAGAAAATTGGTAAACTTTTGTTTTTCGCCCAACCAATAGGTTGTCACTCCATCTCCAGAAAAATGGTATTTATGTACAGCTTTTTTCCAAGCCTTCTCCGATTTATCAACACTAATCGTAATAAAAACAATGGGTTTATCTTTGAAAGCTTTTGCGTGATCTTTGACAAGAGGAGCCATGTAAATACATGGAGAGCACCAGCTAGCCGAGAATTCTAGATAAATCATCTTGCCTTTGTGTTGCTCTAATAAGTCTCTCCAAGTAACACTTTGACCATTTTCATGCTTCAATTTTTGATTTAGTACATATTCGGGAAAGCTAAAATCAGTATCATCCAATTTCTGTTTTACATATTTTAAAAAGACTTCGTCCTGACATACTGCATAAAAAATCCCTACATAGTCGTAGTAATTGGGCACATTTTCTATCTTGAATTTTTTGAGTAAATACGCCATCAGAAAATCACGGTGTTGCCCTTTAAAGTTGGTCCGTGCAGAATTAAACTGCACATAAAACTTATTGGCATCTGTGAGAGAATCCCTACAAAGAAACTGATTGTAGGAATATAACGCTTGTCTGTATTGAGCACCTTTGATGAGTGTATCTGTACCATAAATTTCTTCTTTAAAAAGTCTCACAGAATCAATGTACCATTTAGGAAACTTCTTCCAATCGGTACCGCCTTCTACGAAAGGTACAAGGATACAAGAAAGCGCTAAACTCTTGATTTCTTGAATAGTACTCTTATAAAGTATTGTATCCAAAGATGATTGATATTTCCGAACTGTATCAACTTGACGACGCATTTTACTCTTAATACCATTGATAATCATGATATGCTCGCTTTTTTGCATGTTTTTGATAGAATATCCCGAAACCTGAATTTCATTACCATACTGTCTGTCTAAGACTGCAAGCACATTCCTTAAAGAATCATTTGGATGAATACATACAACCTTATCGTCTTTTAAATCCAATACTATACTATCATTCGGAAATATCAGTATCGGTCTACCCAAAGATGTGGACCTCGGATAAATCAAGGTTGGGTAATTATGATATATGCCATATTTTACTTCTTGTTTGTCTTCTAGTAAGCCAGAAAAAAAAGAGGATGTTTGGTCATTCAAATCATCGAAGTAGTTGAAGCTATTGATAGAATTGTTTTTGGTGATAATAATTGATTTTTGTGCATGGGAGAAAAAACTGTAACAAAGAAGAAGAGCAAATAGAGTATAGATTCGCATAGTGAAGATGTATTTTGTTTTTTCTAAAATAAGGAAAAATCATATTAAAAGCTAGGTAAATATCAAATATCCTAGATTTACCTAGCCCTCAATCACGCATTTCAAACTCGTACATCAAGAAGTCAATTTCTAGAACTCTGCTTCTATCAGTTCTTTATTTATCATGGCTCCTGCTTTTGTCCCTGTTGCCACCGCTACCGAAACAGAGCGCATCATACTAGTACTATCACCGACAGCATATACTCCTTTAACGGAGGTTCTTTGCATTTCATCTACTTGAATATAACCCGATGGAAGCATGTTACAACCTAAGTCCTGAGCAAAAATTGTGGACTGTTGAAAAGGTATTCGAGCAAAAACTGCATCGACAACGAACTCCATTTTTCCACTTAATTTCACATACGTTACTTGTCCATTTGAATGACAGTACTCTTCTATCTTGTTCTCAATCACACGAATACCCTTAGCTATCAACTTGTTTGTTTGCTCTTCTGAAAGGGTACTTTTTCCGTCAGTCAACAAAACAATATTGGTTGACCACTGATAAATCAATTTGGCAAAATCATATCCTATCTCGCCATTTCCAACGACTGCAATTTGTTGATTTCTGACTTCGTACCCGTGACAATATGGGCAATGCAAAATACTTTTACCCCAACAATCTTCAAAACCCTTGATGTCAGGAAAAATGTCTTTAATGCCTGTAGCAAGAATGATTTTCTTCGCAAAAAAAGAATCATCTGAGGTTTTGACTTCAAATATTTCCTCTGTTTTTAATACTTTCAATACCGTATTTTCTCGAAAAGCTACAGTTGGATATGCCAATACTTGTGATTTTGCTTTTTGAAAAATATCATAAGGTGTTTCGCCGTCTTGCGTGATAAAATTATGAGAATGAGGAGTATATCTATTACATGGCATCCCATTGTCAATTACTAAAACTTTGCGCAAAGCACGCCCTAATGCCATTGCAGCCGATAATCCTGCGTAGCTTCCGCCTACTATAATTACTTCGTAGTTATCTTTTGTCATTTGCTAATTTATTTATCTGATTCAATATTGCAACAATGTTGCAATAAATAAAATTCACACTTTTTTAAATTTTATTTAGATTAATTAAAAATAAGAAAGTATATTTGTTCAGTAATTACTCATGAACATTACAGGATAGGCTCTCATCTAATACGCAGAGAGGTATTATGTTGGGAGGATAATTAATCGGTGAATTCAGAAATCTAGAGCTATGGCTACACAAACGAATAGCTCTAGCATTTTTTGATACCAATTACACTTTGTTGACTAAAAACAGGATGGATTCGACAACCAGAGAGGAATTTATAAAGGCAAAACGGCATCTGGATACAGAAGTAATAAGAAGAAATTTTCGGAAATCTACCGAGCGATATAAGTTATTGGAAGAGTTATACAAATTCCATGACCATTTTATGGCAGAAGAATTTTATTTACATCTCATTCAAAACAATTTCCAAGTAAGTATGGCTACCGTTTATAACAACTTGGTGTTTTTTGAAGAAGTTGGATTAGTCCTCAAGCATCAATTTGGCAAAGGACAAGCCGCACGTTACGAGAGAGCATTGGGTAGAAAACAACATTGTCATTTAATTTGTATACGATGTAATCAAATTTTTGAGTTTTGTGATCCGCGTATACAATATATCCAAACCACCGTTGAAGAGCATTTTGGTGCAACTGTCACAGGTCATTCGCTTACATTATATGGTGAGTGCAATCGTGAAGAATGTAGGAATTTACATACTGTCATTGATGAATAAAGGTGGTAATTGAACATAATATTTTTCCAATAATTTTCTCAACATACCATTCACATAACTTGGCTTTACGTGCTTCTTTTAGCGCATACAAGAAACACGTAAAGCTTGAGTACACAATTCGTCAATATTTTAGAACGCCTAATTTATCCGCATTTTTAGGCATCAAAAAGGCTGATGAAGAACCCAATCTAATCGGATAAAGCCCACGAATATCTCCTTCTAACAAAAGTTTTGATTGGCTATTTGGTAAGGTTGTAAAAGTACCTTTTCCATTTCCGAGCAATAGTACTCCTTTATTGGCATCGCTCTTTCCTAGTTGGATTTTCCAAGGATAAAAGTTTCCAGCCAATAGCACATCTTTTTTGCCATCTTTATTAAAATCTTGAACGACAATACCCGAAATCCAAGAGTTTTGGGCTGCAATAGGAAGACTATGAGCCGTAAATTTCCCTTGATTATTGACAAAAAGTGTTGTGTTTAACTCTTGAACCTTGAGCTCCTTACTATTCTTTCGTTGCTCATCAGTCAGTATTTCATTGAGTGTTGCTAGTGAATAATCTTTATATTTCAAGAATTTCTTTTTGATACTTGGCATTTGGTATGAAAATTCGTCTAAAGTTGCCATAGGATAGCTTTTACCTTCAATAAAATAACTAATCACAGGTTCTATCGTTCCGTTTTGGTCAAAATCTCCATAGGTCAAGGTCATATTCTCTTTTTGAGAAGCCCTAAACTGCGTATTGAGCCCCAAGTTTCCTGCGAGAATGTCTACATCTCCATCATTATCGATATCATCCAGCACAATTTTTTGCCACATACCTTGCGAATTTTCTAACCCATATTGGGCTGTGGTATTTTGTAACTGTCCATTATGATTTTCGAAAATGGTAACAGGCATAAACTCACCAGCTACAATCAAATCCATCCATCCATCTTTGTTTATGTCGCTCCAAACTGCCGTGTTAACAAGCCCAGGCTGGCGCAGTGTTACTTCTTTTTGCTCGGAGGCATACGCAAATTTTATCTGCCCATTGGCACTTTGATTTTTGAGCAAATACGAAAAATCTGCTTCGGGATAACTTCCTGGCATAGAGCGACCACCCACAAACAAATCTAAGTCGCCATCCTTGTCATAGTCAGCTGCCGCCACACAACTTCCATTGCTTGTTAAATCAGGCAGTGCATTGGGCGCAAGTGTAAAATTGCCTTTGCCATCATTAACAAACATAACATCTTGATAATCTGAAGCATGCGATGGTTGGTTGGTATTTCCTCTTACAATAAATAAATCTAAATCTTTGTCGCCATCGGCATCAAACAGACACAATCCCATATCCGAGTATAATCCAAGGGTATTCCAAGGTTGAGCATTTGAGGCCTTAAAAGTTTGATTTTTTTGTTGAACATACAAAACCGCAGGCTTTAAATAATTTCCTCCTACGATTACATCCTCAAGCCCGTCTGCGTTTACATCGCCGCTAGCCAAAAATGGCCCGAGCTTGGAAAGTTGATAAGGTAGTAAAATTTGTTGTTTGAAATCAACTTGAGGAATATTCTGATGGATATAATTCAATCCAGATTTTTCAGTAAAATCAACAAACATGGCTGGAGTTTCAGGTAAAGAAAATACACCCTCAACAGCTTGGTGGTTATTGACTTTTAAAAGCTGATTAGCCTTAATGGAAGACATTTTGGTTACTTTTCCGTCAGTCCAGTATACTTCGAGTGCCGAAACCAATGAATCTTTTCCTAAACCAAAATGAACAATTGGCTCGGTACAACTCTGAAAACCTTGTGCAGGAAAAAGCGTTTGCGTTTGTACTCCCGAAGCAGTATGCACCACAATTTTGGCACCCACACCATAGGTATTTTTCTGACTTTGAGACAATTGAACCCTCAAATAATGGCTTGATACCTGTTGCTGTTCTCGATTTTCGTATATCAAGGCAGGTTGATTAGAATTGTTTATCACCAAATCTAAGTCTCCATCGTTATCCAAGTCAGCATAAGCAGCACCCGTACTAATCGAAGGAGTAGAAAGCCCCCAAGATTCGGTAACATTTTTGAAAGCAATATCCTGACCCTCTCCCTGATTCGAGAAACCATAATTACTGACTAGCGTTTGCGACATTTGTTGAATCAGTTGCCAAGTATTAATTTTTTGACCCGAGGCTTGTGCTTTTTGGTTTTCTTCTTCATAAGTAAACTTCAAGAAGTCGAGATTGGTAAAATCTCTTAGATAACCATTGGTAATATACAAATCTTTACGACCATCATTATCAAAATCACCAGCCAACGGACACCAGCTCCAATCGGTATTTGAAACGCCTGCCAACTGGCCAACTTCGCTAAATACAGGTATACCACTTGCTGTATTTCCCTGATTGATATGCAACATATTGCGCATATTTTGATGATGAAATCCACTTTCGAGCAACAACTGATATCGATCATATTCGTCAGGTCCTTTCAGCAATTTTTGTCGTTCGTTAGATTCGGGCAACATATCGAGCGTTATTAAATCGCTGCGAAGGTCATTGTTCAAATCTACAATATTAGAGCCCATCGAAAACTTTGAAAGATGCCCAAAGCTTTCTTCAGTAACTTCTTTAAAATGACCGTTTTTTTGATTGATATATAAAAAATCTTGCTCATCATAATCATTGGTCACATACAAATCGCACCAGCCATCGTTGTTGACATCACCCATTGCAACACTCAAGCCGAAGTTGAGTCCACTGCCATCAATTCCAGCCTCCTGGCTTACATCCTGAAAATATCCTTCATCGTTGCGATAAAGTCTATTACCGTATTTATTGTGTCGTGTATTTCTCAGTTTTTGAGTATTAAAGACAGAGTTGAAGAACATATCGGCATGATTGACCATAAACATATCCAAATCGCCATCGTTGTCCATATCAAAAAAAGCGACTTGGGTTGTGTAAGTTCCTGGTGCATCAAGGCCATATTCTTTGGCAGATTCTTTAAAAACAGGAATTCCATTTTGATTTCCTTGATTGATATACAACTCATTGCGGCGGTCGTCGTCGGTTCCAGTTCCTGAGTAACATACATAGATATCGAGTTTACCATCGGCGTTGACATCGGCCATAGAGACACCCGTTTTCCAGCGTTGACGACCTTTTACACCTGCTTTGTCGGTAATATCTTCAAAATGAAAAGAAGCCTTATCTGATTTGCCCTTATTGAGATATAGTTTATTTTCAACCATATTTCCAGTAAAATAAATATCCGACAAACCATCGCCATTGACATCACCAATCGCAACACCACCTCCATTATAGAAATATTGATATTCGAGTACATTGTTTTGGGCATCCTCAACTACGTTGTTGACAAAAGAAACACCCGATACCTTGGCATCCACGGCCTGAAAGAGAGTTTGTTTGGAGTCGGAAGAGCAAGCTATACAAAACGGCAACAGTAATAGAGGGAAATATTTGTACATGAGATTGTAAAGGAGATTATTTGATTTATGATATCAAATCCCAAAAAAAGATTTTAGAGGAATTGTCTACTCATTTAAAGTAATTCTTATTGTAAAACTACCTAGCATTTTTCTCGAAAAGAAGAGCGCACTAAAAACCTTTGGCAAAAACTCTCAAAAATAAAATTTATCGGGCAAAAGTTTCGCCCGATAAATTGGATTCCAATGATTTTCCTAATCTTAACAATTGTTACGCTTCAGACTGTAAGCTATAAGCATTTGGCAAGCACAGCCTTATGCTTATAGCCTGTAGTGAATAAGATACATACTTGAGCATTACCGCTGAACCATGAACATAAAGATTTAATTATCAATACATTGTACTTCAAATTCTTCATTCATAATTCAACCTTCAAACTCAATTACCAGCCAGCAATTTGCTTGGCAGCTGGGTTTTTATCTACTTCATTTTGAGGGATAGGTAATACATAAAGCTTAGAAGGGAAACTTCTATTTTCAAAAGCAACACGTGTATAATTGATAGTATTGCCAGATTTAGTCATTTTTATACCGTACAATGGACCATTCAATAAGCTTTCAGCAATTTTCCAACGACGAATATCGAAGAAACGATGTTCTTCGAAAGCCAATTCAATTCTACGTTCGTTTCTGATTTTGGCACGCATTTGGTCTTTTGAAAGACCCGCCTCTAAGTCTGGCATACCTGCTCTTTTACGAATAGCGTTGATTGCGCTGTATACAGATGCATCAGGACCCGCAGCCTCATTTCTAGCTTCTGCATAGTTTAACAAAACTTCAGCATAACGAATAAAAATCCAGTCTTGATCGCTACTTTTTGTATAAAGCACATATTGCTCTTCATGGAACTTGCGTAGAATATAACCCGTTTTGGTGTCTTCGGCTCTGCCTGTTACATCGGCTCCACCTGCAAATAATTCAATTACACGACCACGGAAAGTAGAACCATTATGTACAACAGTAGCTTCAAAACGAGGGTCAAGGTTTGCCCATGGTTCAGAGGCCTTATAAAGTGGAGACGTTGACTGTGATTTACCGTCAATCATTTCATACGAATCCACAAAGTTTTGTGTAGGGACGTTTCCACCCCAACCAGCATCACTACCCCCTCTGATTGATGGTGGAGAGTTTACTACGTCGAAGCCGTTGTTTACTCCAAAATGCACTTTATCAGGTGCTTGGAATTTTTTCGCAAAAATAATTTCACTATTATTTTTGGTTAAAAACAAGGTTCTGTAGTCGTTAAATAAAGTATAATCCGTATTGATTACCTTATTGGCGGCATCCGCCGCCGCCTGCCAGCGGCTAGCATACAATAACACACGGCTTTTGAGTGCATTAGCTGCTCCAGAAGTAGCTCTACCTGCTTCGATAGCTCCCTTTTTTGGCAGCAAAGAAGCCGCTTTGTCTAAATCGGCAATGATAAAATCGACTACCTCGTCGTATTTGGCACGAGGAATCTGGAAATTATCACTCAATGTCAAGCTTTTGCTAATCAACGGAACCCCCGTTGGCTCGCTTCCTGTAGAAGGCATACCGTACAATCTTAACAATTCATGGTAAATAAATCCACGCAAGAAATACGCCTCACCCATCAAGCGGTTGCGCAATGCTTCGTCTTTTAGGCTACCCAAGTTTTCGAGCGCCATATTGGCCTTACGAACCAAGCTATAATAATCGCCCCAAGTTTCGCCCCAAGGTACACCAGAAGGAAGAAAATTACCCGTCTGTAGTTCATTGGAGTGCGTCCACGGCATACCTACGTCGCCATCGTCGGTCACACCGTCTAACAAATAAAGCCCTTTGGCCCAACCTTGGTAATTACGGTCAAAGCCAGAAGGCATTTGCCCGTAAATTGCATTAACAAACTGTGTAGCCCCTTGTGGATCGGTCCAAACAGTTTCTCCAGTCAATGAATCTTTGGGTACTTGGTTCAAAATATCCGATTCGCAACTAGCAATCAAGGTAATACTTGTAAGCGTACAAACAAGTTGTAAAATTTTATATAGTATTTTCTTCATCTTAATGTTTATTAAAATTTAAAGTTTACACCTGCGTTCCAAATTCTAAACTGAGGATAATCCCATCCTCTTCCACTCGCATTTTCAGGGTCATAGTTTTTGATTTTAGACCAAGTGGCAACGTTATTGGCGTTGATGTAAACGCGAATACCTCTAATAAATCCAATTTTCAGTTTTTCTAAAGGAACATTATATGCTAATTCAACATTTTTGAGACGAATGTAAGAAGCATCTCTCATCCAGAATGACGACTCCGCATGATTCATGTTTGTAGGGTCAATCAATACACGAGGCTCGGTCGCATTAGGATTCGATGGAGTCCAGCGATCTAAATTGGCTTTCAAAGCTCCCGAACCAACAAAGAATGGCCATGCACCTTCACCACTATAGTATTGGTTTACGTTGGTTGCTCCTTGGAATAAGAATGAAAAATCAAAGTTTTTGTATTGGAAGCCTCCATTGATACCAAAAATAATTTCTGGGGTATTTGATCTTCCAATGGCAACTCTATCAAGGTCGTTAATCTGACCATCTTTGTTAATATCCTCGTAACGAATATCACCTGGGGCTGTTTTGCCTACTTGTTTTGCTGCGGCATCCACTTCTGCTTGTGTTTGGAAGATACCAATGGCTCTGTACCCGTACTGGGTATTCAGTGGCAAGCCTGTTCTTCGGATGTTTGGATTTACAGATGCAGCTTCATCAATAAATACGATTTCGTTTCTAGCATACGTAAGGTTCCCGCCAATTGAGTAGCCAAGGTCATTAGAAAGGCGATTTCTGTGCCCTAAAGTGACTTCAACACCGCTATTGTTTACTTTAGCCAAGTTTTCTACTGGTAACGATACACCCAATAAACTAGGTACTGATAGGTTTCGTGAAGCTAGGATATCACTTCTTTTATCAAAAAAGTAATCAACTACCGCTGTCAATTTGCCTTTTAACAACGTAGCATCAAAACCAATATTCAGTTTCTTAACGGTTTCCCAAGTTACATTTGGATTTGAGAGACGTCCTTCAACAATCGTTGGTTGCACATTGCCATTGCCAAACACCGCCGAACCATTTACGAAATAAGATTGTAGATAAAGGAATCTTTCTCCACCCAAACGGTCATTACCCAAAATACCGTAAGAAGCACGTAGTTTCAAGAAATCAACAAATGATGAATTTTTCATGAAAGATTCTTGCGAAATCACATAACCTGCCGATACCGATGGGAAGAAGCCCCAACGCTTTCCATCTGCAAATTGCTCTGAACCATCGGCTCTAAAGCTGGTTTCGAAGAAATACTTATCTGCATAAGCCCAGTTGAAACGACCCACAATCCCCTGACGACCGCTACTTCCCGAATAACCTCCGTTGTTACGGTTTGCAGCAGCACCAAAGTTGATTTCGTCAATTGCCAAAGTATATCCTTCACGAGATACACTCATGTAGTTCCAAAGCTGTTTGGTTTGAGTATACAACAACAAACCTGTAAAATTACTTTTTCCGACTGTTTTCTTGTAGTTTAAGTGAGTCTCTAAGGTAACCGATTGTTCGTCGTAATTATTCTGAATTAATGACGTTGGTCCTTTTGGAGCTTCTACAAACGAGCCATCCGAGAGTCTATTGAAGAATGGTATTTTAGTAAATGTCCAGTTTTTGTTAGCTGTAATAGTTTTATCATAGGAAGCAATCCCTTTAATAGACAATCCGCTCAAAAATGGTAATTGTTGCTCCAACTCCATTCGTCCACGAAATGCCTGAATATTTCTTTTTCTATAACCGTTTTCAGGTAAAGTCAAGTAAGATGGGCCGTTTGAATACGTACCATTCGACCAAGTAATAGGAGTTCTATTTGGTGGAATACCCGACATCCATCTAAACACTTCCTCAGAAGCAACGTTGTTAGTTTTTTCGTCACGGCCCGAGAGGTCAAATGAAAGTTTAGTAGTGCTAGTTACGTTAGCGTCGATATTTGAACGGAAGTTATATCTGTTAAAATCATTGGATGGAATAATACCATCTTGTTTCAAATACCCCAATGAAGTAGCATAGCGAATTTTATCGGTACCACCCGTTGCCGAAATCGAGTAGTTACGTACCAAAGCTGATTTTTTCAATACCGAAAACCAATCTGAATCAGGGTGCGTATCTGGGCTAGAATGAGTACGATATTTTTCTAAATCATCTGCTGAATAAAGCGCTGGCTTTCCATCGTTAGCCAAAGCTTCATTGTATAAAGTGGCATATTCATAAGAGTTCAAAAACTCAGGATTACGAGTACGTTCTTGTACACCTACATTGGCATTGAAATCAATCTGCATTTTGCCTTCAGCACCTCTTTTGGTGGTTACTAGAATTACACCATTACCTGCACGAATACCAAATACTGCGGCACTCGCTGCATCTTTCAATACCGAGAATGACTGAATTTCGCTTGAGTTCAACTGTGCAAAATCGCTAGATGAACGAACAATTCCATCAATTACAAAAATGGGAGAAGCATCACCTGTAGTTCCAATACCTCTAATCAAGATATTTGAGGCATCTTTGCCTGGCTCGCCCGAACGCTGTGTAGCAATAATACCCGTGGCCTGACCAACCAATGAGTTACTTAAGTTAGGCGAAGGGTTACTAGCAATAGCTTTTGTACTTACATCCGACACTGCCCCCGAAATAGCGCTTTTCTTTTGTGAACCATAACCTACAACCACAACTTCATCGAGGTTACCTACATCAGATTTTAGCACTATATTCAAAGCTGTTTGTTTGCCGACAAGAATTTCCGTCTTTTGGTAGCCTACCGACGAAAATACCAAGGTAGTTTGCTCATTTGGAACCGAAAGCTTAAATGTGCCATCTGGGCCAGTGGTAGTTCCTTTAGTTGTACCTTTAATTTGAACAGTCACCCCTACCAATGCTTCTCCATTTTCATCTTTAATGGAGCCTGTCACTACGATATCGGGCATTTGCCAACTTAGGTTTGGTAGAATTTCTTTTGTTGGCAAAGCGTTTTTTCTTCTTTTCAGTAAAATTTGTTTGCCTGCAACCTCAAAACTGATATCCAACGGGCGAAACAATTCAGTCAACAAATCGCCTAGTGCTTTTTCCTCAGCGTTGATTGAAACGCTTCTTTTAGCATCGATGATTTCGGGACTATAAATAAAATTTACTTGAGCTTGTTTTTCGATTTTTTCCAGCACATCTACTACCTCATTTTTGCTGAGATGAAGAGTTACTTTTTTGTTTAGCAAATCTTGTGCATTGCTCCTATGTGCCAATGACATACTCACGCACAGGACGGAAAGAGCGATTTGCAACAAACTAATTCTCATAATTTTTCGTAAAGTTTGATACGATGGAAACTTTTTTTTCATACTTTTGGATAATTTGTTAGTTGTGAAAAATTGACAAAAACAATCCCTGAGTCCTAATTTTTAGGACCTAGCGTAGCAGCATCAAAAAGGGATTTGATTCAAGATGAGTGATGTTGGCGCATCATTCATCTTTTTTTGTAATCTGTCGTTGTGACAATTGGGTTTTTGGTTACATAGTTATCGAGTTTTAGTTAATTTTCTTTCATACATTTATACAGGTTCAGGAACTACTGACAAGGCCTGCCTTCTACAAATATTCTGCCTCCAGACACCTGATAGTCAGCATCTATTGCAGCACAAATCCATTTCATTTTTTCATCCAAGGGCTCCGTACCTAGGGTAGCCGTAAAAGTGCACTTGCTCATGACTTTTTCATCAAATACTATTTCTATGCCGTAGGCTTGGCTCAATTGTACAAAAACATCGGAAATAGGAGTAGATTTAAAGGTAAACGACTGACTACTATTATTTAAAGACAAAAATTGAGGATTGTTGAGCTCTACTTTTATGAGCTTATGGGCTTCTCTTTGATAAATTACTTGTTGATTTGCCTCTAGTGCGATGCCTGCGATATTCGTTTTTTCGGTGATATCTTTAATATTTAGATTCTTCTGTTGAATCACATTCACTTTCCCTGTCTTCACCATCACCTTTACTTCTTTGTCGTCATCAAATGCTTTTACGGTAAAACTCGTACCCAATACCTTCGTCACGATATCTTTGGTAAACACTAAAAATGGTTTTTTAGGATTTTTGACAACTTCAAAAAAAGCTTCTCCACTCAAATACACTTCTCTATTTTGTGAATTATAAGAATCAAAATATTTGAGCTTACTACCTTTTTGTAAAATAACGGTACTGCCATCGGGCAACACCACCATTTTGTTGCGCTTGTTGGGGTTGGTAGTCTCCACAAAAGATTCTTCTTCGTGCGATAGATTCAGCTTTTGGTCAAAACTCACAACAGGCGCTGGCTGGTTTTGTTTGGCAGTATACACCAAATACCCTAAACCTACAAAAACTACTATCGAAGCCGCCGCAACCCAATAATCTGAAACCACCCGCCAAAAACTTTTAGGCGTAAGCTCTGATGTAGCCGAATCATAAATTCCTACATTTTCTAATTCTTTTGCCTTTTCTAATGCAGATTGAACACGAGATTGTATATAGTTTTCATCCAGCACAAGCGGTTCGCCTTCGAGTTCAGACAAAAATATTCGCAGTTGCTGAAGATACACCCCTTCGATTCCTTGCGTACGAGCCCATTCTTCCCATACACGTGTGGGCTGGTTACGGTTTTCGTACACCCAGTTACGGATGGTAGCGTCTTCTAACAGTGCTTCAAATGTTTTTTTTGTGTTCATATCTTTCGGCTCTTTGGCTTTTTTAAGAAAACAAAGAGTTAAATTGTGTCAATTTGACATTATATATGCTACATCCCAAAAACAGTACTCGGATACTCACTAAAACACAATTTTTTTTAGAAAAAATAATAAAACGCTGATTTTGAGGAAATTAAAATTGTAATTTTTTGTATAAAAAATTGAAAGTAATAAATAGAAATTGTGACTATGCAGGAAAATAGATAGAGATACTT